>NZ_JADYXM010000017.1:0-89989 GCF_015864305.1 Pseudoalteromonas sp. NZS71_1
TAGAAGTGTTTATACCAAGTTTAGAGTATGACTTGTTGCTCATGTTAGAAGCACAGTTTCTGATTGTTTTTATTATTTTAACTTCTAAGCTCTTCTCTAAAAGCGCAGCGTCTCTAAACCTATTTGTGTATAACAGCCCTAAAAATAGTATGCACGCAGAGAAGAAAAAGAGGAGCAAATGAGAAGAGCAAAACCAATGCTGACTCGGTATTATAAAAGTACAAGCGTTGCTTTAAAAGCTTGTAACCTGCGCGAATAGAAGTGTTTATACCAAGTTTAGAGTATGACTTGTTGCTCATGTTAGAAGCACCGTTTCTGACTGTTTTTATTATTTTAACTTCTAAGCTCTTCTCTAAAAGCGCAGCGTCTCTAAACCTCTTTGTGAATTAATCACTTTAGGTCTTAACTCTACGGTAGAGCAGAGTTTGTAGAGCGCAGTAAAGCTTCTAATTACACAACAAACTTAACCTTTAAAAACAAAAAAAAGGGCCAAGGCCCTTTTTTATGATGTTGCGCCTAATCATACAGGCCAAATACTGAGTGCTTAAACAACTTCACCAGCTACTATAGTATTAAAGCTGTCGTTGTCATGTAAGCTTGCAAATGCGCTCTCATGTAATAGCTCATTACGTAAATTTGGAGAGTATTCAAGTGCCATTTTAATGTCGGCTAATGCATCAGCATGCTTATGTGTTAGCGCATAAGCACATGCTCGTTGCCAATAGGCATAACCATAGACACTATCTATATCAATGGCTTGATTACACAACTCAATGGCTTGCGCTGTTTCATTTATTTCTAATAACGCATCGGCCTTATAAGCAATGGCTTCAACATCCTCTGGTTTACGTTTTAAAATCTCATCAAATATTTCAATTTTATTAGCAAAATCACTTTCTAAATTGGCGCGCATCCATAACGAATGAACCTCGTTGGTAACTGATATGCGCTCTTGGTTACTGAGTATTTCTTCTGAGCGTACGCGTAGTTTTTCTTCAAGAATTTTTAATCGGTCTTCATACTCGTCAGTAATTACACTTACACGTGTATTTACAATATCTTCTACTTTGTTTTTAACATCGCGTAGTGAGTTCCAGCCCACTAAAACCAAAATAGAAGCCGTAGCGGTAATTATAAAAAATACATTATTAATAGTATCGGTAGTGTATGTTAATGCGCGATCTGCAGTATCAAGCTGTGCATGAGTAACTTGCTTAGTTACATCCTCACGGAGTTTTTGTTGATCTTGCCTTACGGCTTTTAGCTCGTCGAGTATGTAGCGCTCCATTAGCGGTTTAAACATAGACTCTTTAAGTTGTTTGAGGGCTTGTTGCTCTTGTTGTGCTGTAGGGGCTGCTGGTTTTTGTTCAGCAGAATTTACTATGCCCGAAAAAAAAGTTAAACAAACAAAAAGTGTAGATAGGTAATAACGCATCGGTACGCCTAATTAAATTAATTACTGTAATAACTTTAACATGCAGGGCTGAATGGCACTAGGGCGCGTTGACTTTTCAGGATTAAAATTGACCTAATTTAGATAGGAGCAATAGTTGTAAGAATTTTTTAGTCTAGAGGCTAGGGCGTGTTGACCTTTCGTGATTAATTTTGCAGCTGTATATTTGGTTTTTAGGCAAGGCAGAGCCTATGTAGTGTGGTTATTCCCCATAAATAGGCGATAACGAAGCATAAATGCCAAACATGCGCTGCCCTTAGGGTTCTTTCTAGGGACGATTTACTCTTTGTTGCTCGGTTTTTACTTAGCCCACTAGGTTACAAACCTCGCGCCGCGATTAAATCGTCCCTAGATTAAACAAATTTCAATCCACAAAGGTCAACACGCCCTAGCAATAACAGGTTAAAGCATGAGCATTTTGCTAATAATAAGGTGGTTTTAGGAAAAAATAGGCAAAAAAAACCAGCTCAATATGAGCTGGCAAAAACTGCTTAAAACAACAATATGTCGTAGGGATTCACAGGAGAACAACTTCATACTAACTGAATCTTTATGAACAAATACTTAATTCAATTCAATTAGTTAAAAATATAAGAATACTCAAAGTATTCGATTTATAAAGTAAAGGTGCATTGGGCTTAAGTAATGCACCTTTATAATTATAACTATATAACTACAATTTCATGGTGAAGGGGGGTATTCCAATGTGCGCTTTAAATAAATTAAAGCCACTTTCAAACCCTTCATATACCATTACGCCGAAATTTTTCAATTCGATCACAGGTCTAGTAAAAAGGTTAAGGTTAATTCACTAATTTGTTTTTTTATCTTACGTAATACTTTACACGAGCGTCATCGAATTTATTTTTACTATTATTTTGAACGTAATTACAAAGCTATTGTTAAATACATCATTAGCAAAAGGCCAATCAAAAATATAAATTGGAGCAATCGTTTTAAATAGTATGTTGAGGCTGGCGTAGCATAATTTATGCGCCTATATTAAGGATACGTAAGTGTTTAGGCAGGCACACTAAATAATAAGTAAGCCGATTAAATAAAAATAACCGTTACTTTTTAAAAAGTTATAAATACATAAACAACAATACTGATTGATTAAGTATTTTACTTTTCTATTATAAGGATTCCAGAATGAGCAACCCTAAAGCAGGCCAATGTCCGGTCATGCACGGCAGTAATACTAAAACGTCTAATCCCAATACTGATTGGTGGCCAAATGCCCTAAACTTAGACATTCTTCATCAGCACGACACCAAATCAAATCCATACAATAGCGACTTTAATTACGCTGAAGCATTTAAATCAATCGATCTTGACGCGCTAAAAACAGACGTAAAAAGCTTAATGACCGATAGCCAAGATTGGTGGCCAGCCGATTGGGGACATTACGGCGGTTTAATGATTCGTTTAGCATGGCACTCAGCGGGTTCATACCGTTTGGCCGATGGTAGAGGGGGCGGTGGTACAGGTAATCAACGTTTTGCGCCACTAAATTCATGGCCAGACAACGGTAACCTCGACAAAGCGCGCCGTTTACTTTGGCCAATAAAGAAAAAATACGGTAACAAGCTTTCATGGGCCGACTTAATTATTTTAGCGGGCAACATGGCATACGAATCAATGGGCTTAAAAACCTTTGGTTTTGCCGGCGGCCGAGAAGATATTTGGCATCCTGAAAAAGACGTTTACTGGGGAGCTGAAAAAGAATGGTTAGCGCCAAGTGATGGTCGTTACGAAAGTGTAGATAAACCAGACACCATGGAAAACCCATTAGCCGCAGTACAAATGGGCTTAATTTATGTAAACCCTGAAGGTGTAAATGGTATACCTGATCCGCTTAAAACAGCGGCCCAAATTCGCGAAACTTTTGCACGTATGGCAATGGATGACGAAGAAACCGCTGCATTAACGGTAGGCGGGCACACAGTAGGTAAAGCGCACGGTAATGGCAAAGCAGAAAACTTAGGACCAGAGCCAGAGGCAGCTGACATACACGAGCAAGGCCTTGGTTGGAATAACACTACAACACGTGGGATTGGCCGCGATACAGTTACATCAGGTGTAGAGGGCGCATGGACTACGCACCCAACACAATGGGATAACGAATACTGTAAGCTTTTATTAACCTACGAATGGGAACTCACTAAAAGCCCAGCAGGCGCTCATCAGTGGGAGCCTATTAATATTAAAGAAGAAGACAAACCTGTCGATGTAGAAGATTCATCAATTCGTTTAAACCCAATGATGACAGATGCTGATATGGCCATGAAAGTGGATCCAACGTACCGTAAAATTATTGAGCGTTTTTATAACGACTTTGACTACTTTTCAGACGTGTTTGCACGTGCCTGGTTTAAACTAACTCACCGCGATTTAGGTCCTAAATCATGTTACTTAGGTGCTGACGTACCAAGTGAAGATTTAATTTGGCAAGATCCAATTCCAACCGTTGATTACACATTAACAGACGACGAAATTAGCAATCTAAAAACCACATTATTAAATTGTGGTGTTAGTGCCGCTGATTTAATAAATACAGCTTGGGATAGCGCACGTACTTATCGTGGTTCTGATAAACGTGGCGGCGCAAATGGTGCACGCATTCGTTTAGCACCGCAAAAAGATTGGCAAGGTAATGAGCCAGAACGTTTAGCATCAGTACTTAGTGCGCTTGAAAAAGTGCAGGCTGGCTTGAGTAAACCTGTTAGCATCGCCGACTTAATTGTTTTAGGTGGTACAGCAGCCTTAGAACAAGCTGCAAAACAAGCGGGTGTTGATGTAAACGTGCCGTTTGCTCCAGGACGTGGAGATGCAACAGACGAAATGACTGATGCAGAATCGTTTGATGTACTAGAACCCATTCACGATGGTTTTAGAAACTGGCTGAAAAAAGATTACGCAGTGTCAGCGGAGGAGTTATTACTAGAGCGCAGCCAACTAATGGGATTAAGTGCACCAGAAATGTCGGTACTTATTGGTGGGATGCGAGTACTAGGTACTAACTATGCTGGCAGCGAACACGGCGTATTTACAAATAGCGTAGGCTCATTAACCAACGACTTCTTTGTAAACTTAACTGACATGTCAAACCGTTGGGAGCCAACTCAAAAAGGTTTATACAATATAGTAGACCGTAAAAGTGGCACTACTAAATGGACTGCAACACGCGTTGATTTAGTATTTGGATCAAACTCTATATTGCGCGCACTTGCTGAGTTTTATGCACAAGACGACAACAAAGAGCGCTTTGTACATGACTTTGTAAACGCATGGGTAAAAGTAATGAACGCAGACAGATTCGATCTTAAATAATCTGTACGCTAAATAAAAACGGGGGAGTAATAATTTACTCCCCCGTTTTTGCATATAGTCCCGGTCAGTATTACTTATAAAATATTGTAATTTATCTAAGTCATATAAAAATTAGGCATTAAAAAAGGCGGCAAAGCCACCTTTTTATAGAACAATAAAACTTATAGAAGTGCAAAAAGCTTTTGTAGTTGTGGCATATATTCGCTCACAAGTTCAAGGTTACTTTCGCTTACTAAAGACTCTGTAGACTCCTCAGCTGCGCTTGACGATTTACCAAACGAACCCATTAACGAACTAGCGCCTTTATCTTTAGCACTTTTCATGCTTTGAAAACCGCCCATTACTTTATTCGCTGTTTCTTGATTATCAGCAGATAAACCCGATTTAAGGTTTTCGATATAAGCCATTGATACTTCAGAACCTACAGTTACTAGTTGCTCTGGTGTAAAGCCGTAGCGCCCTGTAACACCCGCGAAGCTTTTGTATAGGTCTTGCTCTTTAATCATGCTTAGTGCGCTATTAGCTAAAGAGCTTTGTTCGTCAACACTTTGATCTGCAGAACCACCTAACATACTTGCTAAGTCTAAGTCTTTTAAAGACTCTTGGCTGCTTGCCCAGCTCGTTACAGCTGGCAGTGCTTTCATATAGCTTTGAAGTTGACCTTCGTTAATATCTACTGCAAGGCTTGAGAAACTCATTGCTAATAAGCTAAGTGATACAAGTATTTTTTTCATTGAGCATTTCCTAGTATTAAAGTTGTGCCAATTAGAAACTAATAAGCAACACTTGCCAACACAAAATAATATATTGGCTGATTTTATAGTACAATTTATGAGAATTTATTTAAGTTCTAAGAATTTAGTTCATTCACCACAAGCTAATGTACTGATGATATAATACATTTTTGACAAATAGAGCTGAACACAATGTTAACAATTTCAAATACTGTCACTATCGATGAATGGGAACTAGAGCTTACGGCTATTCGTTCGCAAGGTGCCGGTGGTCAAAATGTTAACAAAGTAGCCAGTGCCATTCATTTACGCTTTGATATTAATCGCTCTAAATTACCTGATTTTTATAAAGAGCGTTTGCTAGCCTTAAATGATACAAGAATTACCAAAGAGGGCGTTTTAATAATTAAAGCGCAAAGCCACCGTACGCAAGAGCTAAACCGAGAAGATGCCCTTAAGCGCTTAAAAGATTTAATTCTTAGTGCTACCGTTGTTAATAAAGCGCGTCGTGCCACCAAGCCTAGCCGTAATTCACAGCGAAAGCGCATGGACAAAAAAACTAAACACGGGCAAAACAAAGCGCTACGCGGCAACATAAAGTTTTAGTTTTAAACGGTATTAATAAAGTATAGAAGAGACTTGATGCCTACATGCAGGCACCATTTTTACATCGTATTGTACGTATAAAAATATAAGTGAGGGGTAGCCTCACTTATATTTAATAACTATTAATACCTACTTAGCCATTTCTAAATCAGATTCTGCATTTGCCAACATTGCAAACTCTTCATCAGCGCTTTTAGCAACTAAGTGTTTTGAGCTATAGCCAAAGTAATATGCGGCGCCCACAATAAACAGCACCATAGTGTATAAAAATGCACGAGGGTCAAACGCATACACACCCGTTAATGCTATAAGCGAAAGTACTAAAGCAATACTTGACGTAACTACGCCACCTGGAGTTTTGTACGGGCGAGGTAAATCAGGTTGTTTAACGCGAAGTAAAATATGGCTCAGCGCCATTAATGCATACGAGAGCGTTGCACCTACTACTGCCATTGCAAGTATTAAGTCACCCTCACCACTGAGTGATACTAAAAAGCCAAATACTGCCGGTACAATCAACGCACGTGCTGGCACTTTGCGATTAGTCGTAATAGACAACGAACGTGGTAAATAACCGGCTCTAGATAGAGCAAACACTAAGCGACTATAACCATAAATAATAGAGAAAAACGAAGCAACTAAACCCGCAAGCCCTAATATATTTACAACGGTTGCTAAGCCCTCACTACCGGATGCATTTAATGCATCAACTAAAGGCACAGCACTTGCCCCCATTGCAGCAGCACCGCCAGCACCAGGTACTAAAACAACAACTAAAAAAGCAGTAAATAACAAAAAGATCATTGCACCAATAATGCCTTTTGGCACATCTTTAGCGGGATCTTTTGCTTCTTCTGCAGCAAGCGGTACACCTTCAACCGCTAAAAATAACCACATGGCAAACGGTAATGCAGCCCAAACCCCGTACCAACCTAAAGGTAAAAACTCACTGGCTCCCACTGCATTTGTTACGGGGACGTCAAATAAGCGCGATGCATCAAAATTTGTGATTAAAACAAAAGCCGTTGCAATAATAGCTAATACCGCTAAACCACTTATTACCATCATTACTTTAAGCGCTTCTCCTACGCCCGCTAAATGAATTCCCACAAATAGTAAGTAAAATAATGCATATACCCATGGGCCATTAAACCCGGTGAGGGCTTCAACTGCCGAACCAATAAAAATAACAATAGCAGCGGGTGCTAAGGCATATTCAATTAATACGGCAAGCCCGGTTAAATAGCCTCCCGCTGGCCCCATAGCTTGACGCGCAAAACTATAACCACCGCCTGCAGCAGGTATTGCAGCTGACATTTCAGCAAGCGATAGTACAAGCGCTAAATACATAACCGCCATTAATACTGCAGCAATGGCAAAACCACCCCAACCGGCTTCGGCGATACCAAAGTTCCAGCCTGCAAAGTCACCCGATATTACATACGACACACCCAAACCTGCGAGCAATAACCACCCCGCAGTACCCCGTTTTAGCTGTCTTTTAGCAAGGTACTCTGTATTATTATTAGTAGACATAACCTTTCTCCGTTGATGTTTAGTTTTTATTTTTTTATTTCATGTGTTTTTAATTAAAATTACTCAGCAATTAAAAAGTTAGTGGTTGAAACCTGATGCTCAATTACATCATCTTGTGTGCGGTCTTTTAAATTAACCCCAGTTAGTTTCAGTTTTTTAGCTTCACGTAATAAGTACAGTGCGCGTCTCGCCGCTTCTGTATAAGGTAGGCCTGCAGGGCGAATATTCGATATGCAATTACGACATGCATCGTTAAGTCCTGTTTTGGGCTCCCATGTTAAATACAAGCCAAGGCTATCTGGCGAACTAAGTCCTGGGCGCTCTCCTATTAACACCATAACCACCTGCGCATTTAGCAACTCACCTATATCGTCGCCAATCGCTACTCGCCCTTGCTCAACCAAAGTAATGGGAGCAATTTTAAATTGCTTGTCTGTTGTAAGGTGCGTTAATAGCTCTGTTATAAATGGGTATGCATTTTTTTGTACCGCCAACGACGAAAGTCCATCAACCACTACAATCGCTAAATCGTATTTAGCCTGCGCAGTGTGCTTTTGTTTATTCATATAGCTGAGAAGTACTTGCCTACCATTTTCATCAAGTTTACGGCCTAAATCGGGTCGC
This sequence comes from Pseudoalteromonas sp. NZS71_1, assembly GCF_015864305.1. NCBI lineage: Bacteria > Pseudomonadati > Pseudomonadota > Gammaproteobacteria > Alteromonadales > Pseudoalteromonadaceae > Pseudoalteromonas > Pseudoalteromonas sp. NZS71_1. Next base: position 8,287 of record NZ_JADYXM010000017.1, read on the forward strand.
TGAAGGTAAGTAACCCTGTCAACGGCTTGGCTGTGTAAATGCAGGGGAGGGGCAACCTCTTTTAGAGCACTAATATTGCCTAGTTGCTCAGTCATTGCGTTAATATCAAGCGGAAAACTCACCGCATCACGCGCTTGTGCATGAGATAGCTGAAAAGCCAGCATTTCTGAGGTTGGCAAACTTATACCAGCGCGACCAAGCCCAATACGGGCGTCGGTAAAGCGGCGTAAATCACTCCAAGGGTTGTGCACCACATTACCGTTATTTTTATGCTCATTTACTGAGTTATCTAATGGAGTTGTCGGTTTTGAACGTGATTTCATGAGCCACCTCCAGCAATTGCACCCAGAGGTTTAGCAAAAGCGGGAGGCAAGGTATCTGAAAGTGTGATGTCGGTAGTGCTTTGCATAATTTTCATTTTGCTTAGCCATGCTTCAAACTCAGGGGCGGGTCTAGAGCCAAGAACTCGACGAACATATAATGCATCATGAAACGACGTAGTTTGGTAGTTAAGCATAATATCGTCAGAGCCAGGTATTCCCATTACAAACGAGCAACCTGCAACACCTAATAGCGTTAGCAAATTATCCATATCGTTTTGATCGGCCTCTGCATGATTGGTGTAACACACGTCGCACCCCATCGGTATGCCTAGTAACTTAGCGCAAAAGTGATCCTCAAGTCCTGCTCGGGTAATTTCTTTACCATCAAACAAATATTCAGGGCCAATAAACCCCACCACGGTATTAACCAGTAACGGATCAAACTTACGAGCAACTGCATAAGCGCGAGCTTCACACGTTTGCTGATCAAGCCCATGATGCGCATTTGCTGAAAGCGAACTGCCTTGCCCAGTTTCAAAATACATCACATTATTGCCAACAGTGCCGCGCTTTAAACTCAAAGCGGCATCTTGCGCTTCAGCTAAGGTATTTAAATTAAAACCAAAACTTGAGTTAGTAGCCTCCGTGCCGCCAATCGATTGAAATACCAAATCAACCGGTGCGCCAGCTTCTATACATTCAATAGTGTTAGTAACATGTGTAAGCACACAGCTTTGCGTCGGTATGGCGTATTTTTGAATAACATCATCCATTAATGTCATTAATTTAATGGCCTGGGCAACGTTGTCGGTTGCTGGGTTTATACCTATTACGGCATCGCCATTACCGTATAGCAGCCCATCAAGCATGCATGCAGCAATACCGTTAATATCGTCAGTTGGATGATTGGGTTGTAAACGTGTAGATAAATGCCCAGGAAGGCCAATAGTGTTTCTAAAAGCACTTGTAACATGGCACTTTTTAGCAATTAATATGAGATCTTGATTGCGCATTATTTTGCTAACAGCAGCAGCCATTTCGGGCGTAATACCTTGCCTTATACTTGCAAGTACAGCGGGTGTTGCAAAGTCGCTTAAAAGCCAATTACGAAAATCGCCTACGGTTAAATGTGCAATAGCCATAAAGGCATTGGCATCGTGCTCGTCAATAATTAAGCGTGTAATTTCGTCATCTTCGTAGGGAATAAGTACCTCATTTAAAAATGTTTTAAGAGGTACATCGGCCAATGTCATTTGAGCCACAGCACGTTCTTGTGCTGATTGTGCAATTACGCCCGCTAAGCGATCACCCGAACGCTGCGGTGTAGCTTTAGCCATTAACTGGGCTAGGTTCTTGAATTTATAAGTGTGTGTACCTAAAGTGTAACTGTACGCTTGCCCCATGATTTACTCCACATAACTAATATGATAAACCTTGGTATAGGTTTTGCTGCATCTTTAGCTATAAATCAATTTTCAATAGTTACAAGACAGCTTATTTTGTACCAAGTAACTATCGAATTTCGGCAAAAGATTATTTATTAATCCAATTCAATTGGTTACATACGCAAAGCGGTGTTAACTTAACCATAATAAAAGTGTAACGAAAAAGAGCATCCCCTATATGGCGCAGCAAAGTAGCTACAACGCACCACTAAAGAGCAAGGTGCAAACACACGATATAGACGAGCAAGCGCATAGCCTTACTCAATGGCAGCAAAAATACGATCAAATGAGCGACGGCAGCTTTTATGGTTTTATTGAAGAAACAGATTACGCCAATATTCATGTGTTTAAAGAATACACCGAGCGAGCGCTTCGTCAGCAATGTAACATCGCCCCCAATTCTGTTTGGCTTGGCATTCCTTGTCAGTCGCAGCAAAGTAAGATTAATGGTCTAAGTGTGGCAAGTAATCAATTTATGTGCCGTACAAGTGATAATGACTTTGAGCTGATAACCCCTGAGCAATTTAATATTTATGGTTTGGTAATCGATTGGAATTCAATTGAATATATGGCGCAGCTACAAGGCGTAACATTGAAAAACCTATCATCTGCACAATCAGCTCGCTTATCGGTAAGCAACTCATCATTGCAAACGGCAAGGCAAATAATTAATAGCATGGTTGTAGGCAAGGGCTTTGGACTTAAAACCGAATCGCAACAAGATATGCTAAACATGTTGGCACTACACTTATTACAGGCAGATAATCCACAACAAAATATTGCGCCAAGTTATAAACATAGAAAAGCCGTAGTAGATAAAGTAAAAGATTACGTGGCCACAAATCCACAAAACCCAATAACCATAACCGAGCTGTGCGAGCTTGCCTTTGTAAGTAGGCGCACACTTCAATATAGTTTTGAGAGTATTTTAGGAATTAACCCTTTGCGGTTTTTACGTTTAACACGTTTAAATAATGTAAGGCGGGAACTAAAAAAACCAAACCAAGATAAGCCAATTTCAGTAATAGCAGCCAATTGGGGATTTTGGCATGCGGGACAATTTGCTAAAGATTACACGCAACTATTTGGTGAAAACCCATCACAAACAGTTAAAAGTAATAGTTTTAAAGGTTAGAAACTACACTTCTAACGTGAGCACGTTTCTTCTACAGACCATACTCTAACTTGAGTTAAACACCTGTGGACGCGCAGCTTGCTGGCGTTTAAAACCACCGCTTTTACATTTAGTTGGGTGCATTAGTAAGCAAGTAATTAAATCACCACCGAGAAGTGAAGGAGAAAACAAGGAGCAGTGACTAACCATTACTCGTGTTTTCTCTGTGTAGCGCACAGCGCCTCGGTGTGCTCGGTGGTGAAATATCATATAACTTAAACAAATGGACTTTGTCTTCTCATTTACTCCTCTTTTTCTTCTCTTTGTGCATTCATATTTTTAAGGGCTGTTATTCACAAAGAGGTTTAGAGGCGCTTCGCTTTTAGAGGACAGCTTGGAGTTAAAATAATAAAGAACTAAAAGTGAAAGCGAGGTATATTCAAAAGCCCTATTTGATCGGTGCTATTTAAGCCGCGATTAAATAGGACTCTTGTCCTGAATGTTTGTTGCTGCGTTTAAACGAACCTTTGCCTTTTTTAGCTTTAACCACTTGTGGCTTAAATAATTTAGAGGTTACTAGCGCCGCCAGCGCATTATGATTAATAACGCCTCGTCCTGTATCTACCGCGCTGTTGCTTGCGGTTTTTGCTTTAGATTTTTTAGTCATATATTTCCTATCACTAATGATTATTTTAAGTTAAATAATAAAGAGGCTTTTATATTAGCCTATTTAAGAGATGGCGATTGTAGGCTTAATTTTCAACCGCGCAAGTATTTTTAATGCCCAACAGGTACTTTTTAATAATAAAAAAGCATAAAAAAAGCGCAGTTAATAACCGCGCTTAATGTGGTTTAATTTGCTTTAAAAATTAAAAATTAAAAATTAAAAATTAAAAATTAAAAATTAAAAATTAAAAATTAAAGCTTACTTTTGCATAGTACGTTCTGCCGTCAAAGCCGTATGGCAATGCGCGTACAGGGTATTTAAATGCACCATTGGTGATAAAGTTAAGTACTTCGTCGTCACCTAGCTCGTCTGGCGTTTCGTCAAACACGTTATCGGCACCCACCGAAAGCGCAAACATGTCGTTAATTTGGTAACTAACATTTAAATCAACTAACACAGCAGATTCAACCGTACTTGTTGGTTTAAACGAACCGGTAGGCGAAAGCTCACCTGGTAATGAAATATGGTCGTTACCAAAGTATTTTACGTCTGTTTCGCCAAAGTAGTTAAAGCGAATAGTTGATGTGTATGCATCGCGCTCGTAATCAAAGGTAAGCGTTGCACGCTCACTTGGTTGTCCGTCTGTAAAAAAGCTACGTTGTAGGTCGTCAAATGCAACTGCTTCAGGAATACCGTCTTCTGCATTTACGCCGTCAATTTTAGTATCGTTTAGGTTACCCGCAAAGGTTACACCAAAATTACCGCCTTCAACGTCTGTGCGGTACGATGCAATAATATCAACGCCCTGCGTAGTAGAATCAACCGAGTTTGAAAAGTAGTTAGCTTGCACAGCTCCTGTTGCTTGTAGCGCTGCAACTGCTTCACTGCTAAACGATACATCGTCAGCGCTAAGTAAGCTGCCAAGTGTAATACGGTCTTCAATTTCTACGCGGTAAAAATCAACCGTTAACGAAAGCTCGCTTGTTACATCGTAAACAAAACCAGCACTGTAGTTTGTTGATGTTTCAAGCTCTAGGCTATCTACACCTAACGCACTTGGAAAAGCTGTACCTGTGTTTGCCGTAAACGACTGCGTTAGTGTACCGTCTGAGCCTAAGTTAGTTGTAAAGGCTGTATAACCACTTTGTTGAAGCGATGGCGCTCTAAAACCAGTAGATACCGCACCACGTACTGCAAAGTCATCTGAAAATTCATAGCGTGTTGCTAATTTACCAATTAAATCGTCGCCAGCATCTGAGAAATCTTCATAACGTAGCGCACCACTTACGTTCCATGCGTCTGTGATCATAGTTTCTACATCTACATAAACTGCGTAGCTGTTACGATCGCTGTCGTTAGTTGCCTCTGGGCGCAGGCCGTTATAAGCCTGAAAACCACACTCAGCAAATTGATCCGGGTCGTTTACTGATGGGTAAGAGGTATCTGTATTTGCTAACCCACACGCGTATGATGCTTCATCGCCTGCAACTATTTCGTAGTTTTCTTTACGGTACTCGGCGCCCACAGTTACATATAAAGGCTCACTGCGGCCAATATCTACAATACCGTTTACATCAAGGTTAACGGTTGTTTGATCAAACCTAAAACCACCTGAGTAACCGCCACTAGGGCCTGAGTTTGCAGCAATGTCGGCATCACTTGCACTAGGGTTATTAAATAAATACTCAGCCGCGTAAGAAGCGTTAATTGTATTACGTGATGTAAAATCGTATTGGTTTTCGCCATAAACAGCCGATACATCGTAATTCCAATCTGGGTTAATATCGCCTTTAAAACCAACCGCTACAGAAATATCTTGTGCTTCGTTATATATGCGCGGTAAAAAACCATCGCTGTATACTTGTGTTACGTTTTTAGAGGCTTCGTTAAAGTTGCGGTAAAAACCATTACCTAGGGCCGTACGCTCTGAGTAGCCACCAAACGAGTAAAGCTCGCCGTCGCCCATTGGTAAGGCCATATTATAAAATAATGACGTAAACTCACTTTCTGAATTACCTTGGCTCCAGCGTACATCGTCACTTAGCGTGCCAGGCTCAACATCAAGCGAACCACCCGTATCTCGCTCTGCGCGGTTTGTGCCATCAGCATCTCGGTATTCAAGTGATAAATTAATAAAGCCGCCTTCGTTACCTATATCAAAACCACGATTTAAACCTGCTGAAATTGTATCGCCGTCACCTTCGCTAGTGCCACCATATTGCACAAAGCCAGTAGTAATACCTGTTGAGTTATTAAGTGATAAGTTAATTACGCCTGCAATAGCGTCAGAGCCATACTGAGCCGCTGCGCCATCGCGTAATACTTCAACGCCTTTAAGTGCGGTTAGTGGAATAGCATTCATATCGGTACCCGCAGCGCCTGCACCTACTGTACCGTTAAGGCCAAAAATTGATTGGTTATGACGACGTTTACCATTTACTAATACAAGGGTTTGATCTGGCTGTAAGCCGCGAAGTGTTGCGGGTCTAAATAAGTCAGAACCGTCAGATACTTGTGTACGCGAAAAGTTAAATGAAGGCGCTGTAGCTTGCAGGCTTTGGCCTAATTCGGTAAAACTACCTTTAGTTAAATCATCAGCGTCAATTAAATCAATAGGAGAAGAAGACTCAGTAGAGGTACGGTTAGATACACGCGATCCTAATACAGAAATTTGCTCAATGTTTTTAGCAGCTTGCACGGGTGCTTCTTCTGCGTTAACAATGCTTGGTGCGCTAAACGCGAAAGCAACGGCTACAGCAAGTGTGTTTAAACGGTATGTTGGCATAGTGACGACCCTGTTTTTTTGTGTTCTTATAATATGTGTGTGGTTATGATACTCATAACCTGTTGCAAACATCCTAGCAACATATGCAAACAAAAAGAAATGAAAAAAACTAAATATTTGGTCTAAGTATGCAAATAAATTTCAAGATAAGAAAAAACCACCTTTAATCGATTAAAATACACGCTACAAGAGCATTAAACTTCAAAAACGCATTTATTAACTTTTTATTTACATTGTGGTTTTGTTCGTTAGTTTACGCTTTTAAAGGTAATAGGCAGCGGATGGTCGTACCTGTCCCTAATGTGCTGTTAACTTCTATTTTTCCGCCATGATCGCTCACCATAGCGTATACAAGTGTCATACCCATACCGGTACCTTCTCCAACTTCTTTTGTTGTGTAAAAAGGGTCAAACATATGCGCTATTGTGTCTTCACTCATTCCACAGCCATTATCTTTTACCTCAATACAGATATTTGTGTCTAGTTCAAAAATATTGACCTCAATAATGCAGCCTTTTTCTAAATCAAGCTCGCATGCTTGCCAAGCATTCATTAATAGATTTACAAAAATTTGATTAATTGACGATAAATTGCACCAAATAAGTGGTAGTGGTTCAAATCGCGTTTTTATCTCGCATAGTTTGAGTTTGTTACTTAATAACCTTAAAGCATTATTAGCACCCGTTGTTACATCGGTTAGTTGCTTATCTTGCGAGGAGGAGGGGTGGGCAAAGTTTAATAAGTCATGCACAATTTGTTTTATTCGTTTGAGTCCTTCAACGCTGTCGTTAACTTGTCCCTGCAAATTGTTATAAAGCCACGCATACGGATACTGTAAGTTGAGTATGTCGATTTCGTGTTTAAAACGGCTCTCTTTAATTTCGTTGTTTAAGTATTGCTCGTTAAGTTTTAGCAACGTGATGAGCAAAGGAGTAGAATTTTGTAAGCTTTCTATATTACTCATTGCATAGGCAAGCGGGGTATTTATTTCGTGGGCTACGCCTGCACAAAGCGTTCCTAAGGTTGCCATTTTTTCGGTTTGCACAAACAGCATTTGCTGGTGTTCTAAATCGGCTACTTTTTTTTGTAATTCATTATTTATGGCAACTAAAACGGTGCTTTTATCTTTGAGTAATTGTTCTGCGGCCAAGCGCAGCTTTTGTTCGTTTAAAAAAGCACGTTCAAAATTACCATCTGATCCATTCATTCCTTTCATCCATATAGATAACTTTATACTTAACGTTTAGTCGTCTACATGCAAATTTGCAACTTTAGTGTGAGCATTTATCTACTTATAGATAATAACCACATTAGGTGACTCCTACTCTATATAAAAGGTAAGCATAAACAGGTCACGGATGTTTTTTTAAGCTATTATTTAGCCAGAAGTAATTTAAAGGCGGCGCAATGACTCAAGCAACACCAAACACACCAATGAATCAGGTTGATGTACTTTGTATTGATGATGACGAAATAGTACTACGTACGTTAACACGACTACTTGAAGTAAATGGCTTAACGGTTATTGTTTGCGATAATCCGCAAAACGCACTAACACTTTTTAAAAACCATGAATTTGGTTTAATTATTAGCGACATGCGGATGCCAGTAATGAACGGTGCCGAGTTTTTAGAAAAAGCGCGTGCGCTGGCACCCGACACTCAACGCATTTTATTAACCGGTTACGCCGATATACAAACAACCCTAGCAGCTGTTAATCAAGGGCAAATAAATGGTTATATTCAAAAACCATGGCAAAACGACTTATTACTTCGAAGCATTAAAGATAGCCTAGAAAAATTTGCGCTAAAAAAGCAAAACAAAAAATTAGAAACACGAGTTAAGGCACAAAACCAAGAACTACTTGAACTAAATAACACGTTAGAGCAACGAGTAGAAAAACGTACCTTACAAATTAAACAAGTTTTAAAAAAGCTTGAAGACGCCAATGAGCGCGAAAAACAAGAGCATAAATCGACCGTTGAGCTGCTATATAATTTTGTTAACGCAAACCCTTATCTTGATGGCAACAAAGCACAAAATATTGCAAATACCTGCACACAAATAGCGCTTTACTTAAACCTGTCGCAAAAAAGCATTGATCTTGCCCCAATGGCTGGTTATTTAGCACAAATAGGTTTGCTTGCTATGGACCCTGAACTTTATAAAAAACCGTTAAATCGGTTAAATGAGCAACAGCGTAAGACCTTTTATACTCACCCAAGTACTGCACAATTAATGCTAATGCCAGCAATACATTTACACGATTTGTCGGATGCTATTTATTATCAGTTTGAACGTTTTAACGGAAATGGAATGCCCAAAGGCCTTGCTGGAAACGATATACCGATAGGGGCTATGGTATTAGGGTTAGCGCGCGACTATTGGGATGCGTTTGAGCAGAGCAATGCAAGCGATGAAAAGCAGCGCCATGAGGATGCACTCGAAAGTGTAAAACTTTATAGTGGTTCGTTTTACCACCCTAAAATAGTTCGTGCGCTTGAAGCAAGCCATGCAAAACTACACGAACAAAAAAGTTCAGCAGGATCAGTATTAATTTGTAATGCTCATGAACTCAAAGATCAAATGATACTCGGCCATGCTCTGCACAGCCATTCGGGTATAATGCTGCTGCCTAAAGGTCATGTGTTTAGCCGCAAATCAATAGAAAAACTGCAGCAACTAGAATCTAAAAAACCAGCCCCATTTAGAATTATGGTTAAAACTGCTAAATGATTGATCTAAACGGCAGTTTTTTTCGTTACAATGTGCATAAAATACATTATTGAATTTGCTTGAAGGAGCACTCTGTGTCGCGATTTTCTGCGGTTACTGACAATCCCCATGATGGGCGTTTTAACCAAAAAACGGGAATACTGCTTACTAACCTAGGTAGCCCTGATGCACCAACAGCTGCTGCGCTTCGTATATACTTACGTGAGTTTTTATCAGATCCACGCATTGTAGAAATACCACGCCTAGTATGGATGATAATTTTACATGGCATTATTTTGCGTGTCCGCCCTAAGCGCTCGGCTAAATTATACGAAAGTATATGGACCGAAAATGGCTCACCGCTTACTCACATTACTCGCCAACAAAGCGTAAAGCTAAATACCTTATTAAAAGAACAAGGTTATACCAATACCGAAGTAGTAATGGCTATGCGCTATGGTAATCCCTCAATAGAGGCTGGCCTTGAGGAGCTTCGTGATAAAGGCTTAACGCGTATTATTATATTGCCAATGTATCCGCAATATTCTAGCCCAACCACGGGTTCAACGTTCGATGCTGTATCGAGCGTACTGCGCAAATGGCGCTGGGTGCCAGAGCTGCATTTTATTAATGGCTATCATAAAAACACCCGTTATATTGAGTCACTTGCTAATAGTATTAGTGAGGATTTAGAAGCGAATGGTATGCCACAAAAAATTGTTTTTTCGTATCACGGTATGCCTAAACTATTTTTAGAGCGCGGCGATCCGTACCATTGCCTATGTTTACAAACCACACGCTTAGTTGTCGAAAAACTAGGTCTTGATAAAGACAAAGTAATTAGTACTTTTCAAAGTCGATTTGGTAAAGCCGAGTGGTTAAAGCCATATACCGATGCAACGCTTGAAGCCCTGCCTGATGAGGGTATTACCGATGTAGCTATTATCAGCCCTGCTTTTAGCGCCGACTGCCTAGAAACACTTGAAGAGCTAGAAGGTGAAAACCGTGAAATATTCGAAAATGCAGGCGGCAAAAAATACCGTTACATAGCGGCACTAAACGACAGAGACGATCATATAGAAGCTGTGTTTGATGTTATAAAACCTATGTTGTAACCCAAGCTTACTAAAGCACATAGCTAAACATATTTCGCATTAAGCGGTGTTAAAATTAACACCGTTTTTTTTGTTTTTAGGGCTTTTAAAATATTTAGCTAATTAATCCACAAAGAGGTTAAGAGGCGCTGCGCTTTTAGAGTAATGATAAAACATAAATATACTGGTTTTTGTTTTTAGCTTTTCTCATTTACTCCTCTTTTACTTCTCATTGTGCAAATAAAAGCTTTTAAAGAGCTAATTAATTCACAAAGAGGTTAAGAGGCGCTGCGCTTTTAGAGTAGTGATAAAACATAAAAATACTGTTTTTTGCTTTCTCATTTACTCCTCTTTTACTTCTCATTGTGCAAATAAAAGCTTTTAAAGGGCTAATTAATTTACAAAGAGGCTAAGAGGCGCTGCGCTTTTAAAGTAAGTGATACATATTGGCCGATCTGGTTTTTCTCAGTTATTACTGATTACTTTATCTTTGTGAAAGAAATTACTTATATTTTTAATAATAATTAAAATAAAAACGTATTGCGGAGGGGGAGAATACCTAAGCAACAGCAATTAAACGCTATCGCTTAAAGTATAAATCAATCGCTTTAGTGAGGAGCTCGTCGAGCTGTTCTTCAAATTCTTCAATATTAATATCAAAGTGCTTTAAATAAGCCCGAGCCTGAGCAAGTGATAAATTACGGCTGTTAACGCTATATTGTCGCTCGTCTATGGCTTTATCGTAACGAGGTAAAAATACAAATTGGCCATAAAATGGTGACTTAATATGTTTATTTGCAAAACGACAAAAATCTTCAACATGCTCAGCACCCTTAGGGCCAAGGCAACCGGGCTCGATGCGATACATTAAGCGAATTTTTTTGTCGTCATTTATTTGCATATAAAGCCTTTATCTAAAAAACAGTACGCGTACTATTTTTCCATCTTTAATTTGGTAACTCGAAATAAGTTCTGAGCGTTTATCAACTACCTTTTCGTCAGTTGAGCAGGTTTCTGATAGTTCGTGATCAATCACTATATCACCGTGCACTATGCGCTTAATTGGTGATGAGTGAATACACTTTAACTTTTTAAACATTAGCCCATAACGTTCTATTAGTTTTTCTTTACCTTTAAATAATAGCTCATTAGGGAAAATATAAAACTCAACATCTTCGGCATACACACGAAGAAACTCTTCAATGTTACGTGCGTTATATGCTTTAACTAACTGCTCTACTACCGCAAGTGATTCGCGCGATTGCTTAGCTTTTGTTTGTTGCTTAACTGTCAGCGCTTCTTTTGCTTGCGTAACTGCTTTTTCAGCTTCGGCTACAGCCACTGCTTTTTCTATTTTATTTTTAGGCTTTTCAGTCGGTTTAATCTGCTCGTTACCCAATACCTTTGAATCGTCTGGTTTAGTCGCATCAATTGTTGGCTTTTTAAGCTCAGGTGCTTTGTATTCAAGCGTATTTACTTTGTCGTCAGCTTTGACTTGAGTTACTGATTGCTCATCTTCAACTTTTGGTTTTTCAGCGTTTGCTTGAGCTTCAACTTGCTTCTCTTTTTGCTCAGGCTCGCTTTGTTCTGCGGCGTAAGTAATAAGCGCAACGGTGGTAATTAACGAGGCAAAAATAATAGATAACGGTTTCATAACTTTCCTAAAATGAACACTAAACACGTGTAATACCAATTACATTAAATAAGCGATCTATTATAGCGTTAAGAAAATAGCACTATAACAAGGCGAAAATTATGACATGTAGTTGTTCTATATGAATAATTTTTAACGCAGTTAGTGAGTTATTTAATGCGATAGAATGATCATATTTTTGATGAAATTGGCATAAGGGTGCAACATAGCAAATTTTAACGTTATCGGGTAGTTAATACCACCACTGTAGCTTACCAGTACTGCTCTACGGTAATGTTACCGGGTGCTTTGCGGCGGTTACGCGTAAAGTTTTTATCGATAAGTAGCGCGGTCGTGTCTTTTACCATTTGTGGGTTTCCGCAAATCATAAATTGCGCGTTACTAGGCTCTGGGTTTAATTTTACATGTTCAAACAAGCCGTTGCTCTCAATAGCGTTAGTAATCCGGCCACTTAAGCCTTGCAATGGCTCTTCTCTACTTACAACAGGAATATAGTTAAGTTGTGCTGGGTACACTCGTAATAGCTCGTTAATAAGTGCCTGATAGCTCAAATCGTTATTAAAACGTACGCCATGTACTAAGTTTATGCTTTTGTATTTTTTCCACACATCGGGCTGTTGTAATATCGATAAAAAAGGCCCTATGGCAGTGCCAGTACCTAACATCCAAAGCTGATCGCTTTGTGGTATTTCATCAAGGGTAAAAAAACCAGTTGCGCGTTGTTCTATAAGTACGGTTTCGCCTGGCTGTAATTTAGCTAAACAGGGCGATAATAAACCATCAATAACGTTAATAAGGTAAAACTCGAGGTCGGGGTTTTCAGGGGCATTCACATATGAGTAAGCCCGAGCAATGCGCTTGTCGCCATCCATTATAGAAAGCTTTGTAAATTGCCCTGCTTTAAACGGTTCTACATTAGCATTAACGGTTAAGCTAAAGAGCGTTTCGCTCCACCATGTTACGCTTTTTACTGTTGCTTCAACCCAATTAGACATAGTTACCTCTTGGTTTAGCCATTAAAGTTTTAAATAACTCACTCCATAAACATTAGCATTAAGTGACAAAGACTTACAGGAGAATATGACTAGATTTAAAGCAGTGATGTATGCAGTATTTACCAATAAAATAATGTGAATAATTAGCTCTGCGATAAGAGCCATTAATTGCATAAGGAAAAGCGAAGCAGCAGTAACTAAGAAAAATAAAGTCAAAAAAACAGTGCTTTTTTATTTTATCACTCACTTTAAAAGCGATGCGTCTTATATCACCATTAGTGAATTATTTACTTGAAAAACTATTGCACTAGGAGAAGCCAAAGAGGAGCAAATGAGAAGAGCCAAGCCTGAAAACGAGTATTTTATCATTTACTTTAAAAGCGCTGCGTCTTATATCATCATTAGTGAATTATTTACTTGAAAAACTATTGCACTAGGAGAAGCCAAAGAGGAGTAAATGAGAAGAACCAAGCCAGAAACGAGTATTTTATCACTGACTCTAAAAGCGTAGCGTCTCTTAACATCTTAGTGAATTATTTATTTAAGCCTTTATTAATTAATTTTATAGTTAAACTCAAATTCCACACATAAAAAAACGGCGCCAAATTTAGCACCGTTTTTATAAGCAATTAGAAAAAGTTTACGCTTTTTTCTCTTCACAACTTGCTAGGTATTCGTCAAACGTACCTTGGAAGTCGATTACTTTTTTATCTTTAATATCAATGATACGCGTAGCTAATGACGATACAAACTCACGGTCATGGCTTACAAAAATAAGCGTACCTTCAAAGTCTTTAAGCGCATTGTTAAGCGCTTCAATAGCTTCCATATCCATGTGGTTAGTTGGTTCGTCCATTACAAGCACGTTAACGTCTTGCATCATTAACTTACCAAATAACAGGCGGTTTTTTTCACCACCAGAACAGTTACGCGCTTTTTTGTTTGAATCGTCTGCTGTAAACAACAAACGGCCTAACATGCCACGAACCATTAAATCGTTGTGCTTAGCTGTACGCCATTGCGACATCCAATCAAACAACGTTAAATCGTTTTCAAAATCTTTAGTGCTGTCTTGCGGGCAATAACCAAAGGTCGCATTTTCAGACCATTTAATTTCGCCTTCATTACTTTTAAGCTCATCTACTAAACAGCGCAAAAATGTAGTTTTACCCACACCATTTTCGCCAATTACAGCAAGCTTAGCGCCAGCTTCTAGTAGTAAGTCGCCACCAGTAAATAATGTTTCGCCATCAAAACCATGGCCAAGCTTATTAACTTCAAGCGCTTGACGATACATTTTTTTACCTTCGTCAAACGAAAGTGATGGGCTCATGCGGCTTGAAGATTTAACTTCATCAAGCTTAATTTTATCCATTTTTTTAGCACGTGAACTCGCTTGCTTAGCTTTTGAAGCGTTAGCACCAAAACGGTTAACAAAGTCTTGTAGCTCGTCAATCTCAGCGCTCTTTTTAGCATTTTCAGCTAAAAGTTGCTCGCGTTGTAGGCCCGCAGCATCTAAAAACTTCTCGTAGTTACCAGGGTAAATACGCAGCTCGCCGTAATCAATGTCGGCCATGTGTGTACATACCGAGTTTAAAAAGTGACGGTCATGGGAAATAATAATCATCGTACATTTACGTTTGTTAAGCTCGTTAGCAAGCCACGTAATTGTATGAATATCCAAGTTATTGGTAGGCTCATCAAGTAGCAAAATGTCAGGATTTGCAAATAACGCTTGTGCTAAAAGCACACGTAGTTTCCAACCTGGAGCAACGTTTGCCATTAACCCGTAATGAAATTCTTTATCGATACCCGCTTCAAGCAAAATCTCTTCAGCGCGGCTTTCTGCCGTGTAACCGTCCATTTCAGCAAATATGCTTTCAAGATCGGCTACTTTCATACCGTCGTCTTCGCTCATTTCTGGTAACGAGTAAATACGTTCGCGCTCTTGCTTTACTTTCCAAAGCTCCACGTCGCCCATAATTACCGCGTCTACAACGCTGTATTGCTCAAAAGCAAACTGGTCTTGGCTTAGGTTACCTAATTTCAACCCTGGAGTAATAGATACATTACCCGCACTTGGAACAAGCGCACCGCTTAAAATTTTCATGAAAGTCGACTTGCCGCAGCCGTTAGCGCCAATTAAACCGTAACGGTTACCGTTACCAAATTTAGCTGAAATGTTTTCAAACAACGGCTCTGCGCCAAACTGCATCGTAATATTTGCGGTGGAGATCAAAAAGGGTAATCCTAGATTAGTACTGACAGGAGTACGCTGCAGCAAAACGCCACAAACAAGAACCAGACAATAGGGTAAATTAGCTGGCGAATTATACAGATCAGCCACAACGAATGAAAGATAAAAGGTAGCTAATTTATAACCAAGCGAAAATAACGGCAATTCTCGTTTTTAAGCCACTATTTTTAGCGTGAGCGGTGATGCTTACTTACAGCGGGGAATATAAATAACCACTACCGCCAATAACATTAAATAAGTGTTGTAGCCAAATAACCACGTTATTGCCCATGCTTTAATGCACAGGCTGATAAATTAACTTTATAGCGGCCGCATTTTTGATAATTAGTTGATTAACCGTCGCCACGTCATCAAGAGTTAGCGACTCTTTACTTAGCATAAAATGTACGTTGTTAACGTTAATTGGTGTAATAGACTTTACCTGCGTAATTGAGGGGTGTTTTTTTACAAAGTACTGTGCAACAGCAGAGTCTTCAATAACATAGTCAATTCGTTTTTTATCTAACATGCTAAATCGATTATTTGCTTGAGCAGTAAGCACCACCTGTGTTGGATACTTAGTTTTTAACTGTTCAAGCTCGTTACCAAAAAAGCTCCCACGGTTAATACCAGCTGTAAACTTTTTACTAAAAAGCTCAGCTAAGCTTGTTACATCAGGCGTATCTTTATGTTTATAAAGCCGCATAACCTCGTCGCGGTAAGGCAAGCTAAAATGCGCATATTGAGCGCGTTGTTCTGTATAACTTGCCGCGTAGGTCATATCTACTCGGCCATTTTTAAGCTCAGCTTGAACACGCGAAAAACTCGGAAAATAAGTCCATTTAATACAAAATTTTGAATCTTTAAAAATAGCGTTTACAGCATCCACTTCTGTGCCTAAAAATGTATCACCTTGTTTAACAAGATAAGGCGGCCAATTGGTTTCGTTAGTGCCCATTACTAATGTTTTTGAACACGCAAGGGCATTAAAGTGAGTAAATAGCAGTGTAGTAAATGCTAAAAATAAAGTTTTCATTACACTCCTTAAATTAGTGTTCAAACAACGCTTTAAGTGCTGTTTTATTTTTGTTTATATATTCATTAATTACCGCAAGCTCAGTAACCGACACCGTTTGTTTGCTAAACATTAAATAAATATCGTCTTTATTTACATGCTCAATATTGGTTACTAATTTTATATTTGAGCCTTTTTTGCCAAAATAAGCCCCCACTAACTCGTCTTCAATAGCAAAATCAATACGTTGTTTATTAAGCATTTCAAAGCGTTTACTGGTTGCACTGGTGTATTCAATCTGCTTTTTATATTTAGTTTTATATTGCTCAAACTTCTCGCCGTAATAGCTTCCAAAGTTAGCGCCAACAATAAAGCCTTGTTTAAAAATGTCTTCGAGGTTTTTAACACTATGCTGATTATTTTTGTTTTCGTATAAGCGCATAACCTCAGTTCGGTAGTTATCACTAAAGTGCACATATTTAGCGCGCTCGTCTGTATAACTTGCAGCCCATCCTAAATCAATACGGCCGTATTTAAGCTCAATAAAAGCCCGCTTAGAATTTGGCAGTAACTTAACTTCAAAACAAAAAGGGGAGTCAGCAAATATAATGTTAAGCGCATCAACCTCCAAGCCTTGCAGCTTACCGTTAATGCCCATTACATAAGGCGGCCAAAAAGCATCGTGCGATGCCACGCTAAAGGTTCTCTCACAAGCAAATACATTAAATGGAGCCGTAAACAGCAAACATAAAAATACAGTAATTAATTTATTCATTGCGCCTCATAGTTATTATTTTTGCTTATTATTACAACAGTATAAACCAGCTTTTGTATTTTAGCGGCGCGGGCTTGTTAAATTTGTAAATATTCCGTTAAAAATTCATTTTTAGGATAAAACAACTAAACTAGCGTTGTTGGTAGCTTTATCTATGGGTACACTAATAATAAATTTATACATAGCAGGGCACGTTATGTCACCAGCCAAAATACGCAGTGATGTTATAAAACTCAGTGAATTAAGCACTAAAAAACCAGATTATTACTTTATCCAAGGCTACTTAATGGGATTAGGTGTATTACCTCAACTACTTGTTCCCAGTGAGTGGCACCCAGATCTATTTGGAGAGTTTAATATTCAAAACGAGACTGAGCTAAAATACCTCGAAAGCTTAATGGCTCTGTATAACCAAAGCATGGATAAAATAATTCAAAACGAATTAAAAATGCCAGCAAAATGCAGCCTATCTAAACAAGACTACCGTGAGTCACTAAAGCCGAATATGCCCCTACCAAATTACTGTAAAGGGGTTTTACAGGCGCTTAAAAATATAAATAAACGCATGCTCAATACAGAGCAAAAACGTTCTATAAACAGCTTTACTACAGTGTTAAAAGCATTTACAAGCCCCAAAATCGCCGCAAAAGAGTTTGGTGAATTTGCCCAATACAACGCCCAAGAATATAAACGTAATTATGTTTATTTTATGGCCGACGCTATTTTTGAATTGCGTTTTAGTAACGAGCGAGCAGTATTTGATGAAAACGAAGCCGAATTTAATAACCACTTTTTAGACGAAGAGCCAAATGAATTAGATGAATTAGATGAATTTGATGAACTACTTGAACTGGTACTTGCCGATACAGAGCTAAAAGCACTTGAACCAATGCAAATGCTTTTAGAAATAATGGAAAGTGGGCTCATAACAAAGCAATTTATTAAAAACAACACTGGGCACTTTTGGGGACTGCAAGAAACCCGCCCTTATATGATGGTGCGCGCACATCGCGCAAAAATAAACGCACTGCATGGTTATACCCAAAAAGCGCAATCAGAACTCGAAGAGTTATTAACGCTAAACCCAAACGATAATCAAGCAAACCGCTTTTTATTAATGAACTGCCTAATTATTAATAAACAATGGGATAAGTTGGATGCTCTATTGGCCGACTTTGATTTTCAAGAACTACATGCAACAGCCAGCCGAGCGCTAAGTACTTTTGTAAAGCATGGTGATTCAAAACCCGCTAACGATTACAAAAAAATGCTCCAGCAGCAAAATAAACACTTTATCAAAATACTCACAGGCCAAGAAAAACTAAAAGAACAACAGCCGCCATATTTCAGCCCAGGCAGTAAAGAAGAGGTAGGTGTTTATCTTGATTCGTTAGGTAAACAAGCGTGGATTTCGGTGCCTGCGAGCCTTTTTTGGTTAAGAAAGAAGTAAACAAAAAACGTTTAGCGTGGTTTATATCGCGCTAAACATAATGCAGATTCAATTTTGAAGTGCATAACCGCTTTTTAAGTTTTTATTCTATAGTAGAAATCACGCTTGTTAAGCGTGCAGCATCAATGTCGCTTATGTTCGCAAAGCGCCATACTTGAAATAATAAATTTCAAACCCGTCAATAAACACATAACATTCAGAAGTCATCGTTAATAACCTGCACTTTATTGTTTTGCATTGGTGCGCATTGTAGCCACCTACACCAGCGACTAATTCACTAATGAGTACCTAATCAGTCATTAAGGCTTTAATGATTACTTTTTTGGTATTTAGTTATTTGCACCCGGTTTTTTATACCGCGTGTGCCATTTAACATCAGTGCTTAATAACAATGGCGTATAAATTTAAAAATTTCTACTTATTAAGCCTATATTTAATGCGGCTGTTCCTGTAGATTAAACGAATAATGAATGCAGTATTAACAGTGTCTTAGCTGTTAAACGATTAGCCAAGGAGCGGTGAGTCTCGTGTCAAACACCACACTTACTTATTACAACCAAAATGCCAAAGCTTTTAGCGACTCAACACTTAACGTTGATATGTCGGCGCTTTATGCTGAGTTTTTACCGCACGTTGCACAACGCGGGAGTATTTTAGATGCCGGTTGTGGCAGTGCGCGCGATGCCGCATTTTTTAAAGCGCAGGGTTTCACTGTAAGTGCGTTTGATGCAAGCCCAGAGCTGGCAGAGTTGGCAAGCAGTTACTTACAGCAACCTGTGGCGGTTAAAACATTCCAAGAGCTAAATAGTGTAAATCAATACGACGGGATTTGGTGCTGCGCTAGTTTATTGCACGTTCCAAAGGCTGAGTTACCGCAGGTGTTTTTAAACCTACAACGTGCGCTTAAACCGAATGGCGTTTTGTATGTATCGTTTAAATATGGCGATACAGAACGTGTGCACAATGGTCGTGAATTTACCGATTTAAACGAAAATGCTTTAACGCATTTACTTAGCCATACGCAGTTAAAAGCTATTAAACAATGGCAAAGCGTTGATCAGCGCCCAGATCGCGAAAGTGAAGTGTGGCTAAATGCGCTTATAAAAGTAGTACACGTTTTATGATTGGATCAATGCAGCAACAGCTCGACTTTATTGCTTACATTCAGCGCTTATTAGTTGAAGGTGATTTTAGTGCTACTTATAAGTTTGCACTTTTACATGCACTGGCTGATATTAGTATCGAAAAACATCACGCCGATCCGCAAGCACAGTTAGAAATAAAATTTGATGAATTAGTCGATAAATTTATTACTTTATATTGGCACCAAGCATCGCCATTTGGTGCAATTGGTAATAATAGAGAGCAACTACTTTTACAAAATACCAACTCTAATAAACAAGCCAAAATTATAACCACGCTTCATGATGCAAAATTAAATAATATTAATTCAATTAGCCAATTAAAAAAGAGCCAAGGTTGGAAAAATATACGTAGCTCAACACTAAAAACCATTAAAGACGGCCCGCTATGGCTCTTACAAAAATTAAATGGCAAAGAAGAGTGTTTCTTGTATCCCCATATTAAAGGCCAATCATACATTACCTTAAATGAAGGTATTGCAGGCTGCTTTAGGCGTTTTTACGACCTAGTTGTTTATTTAGCAAAAAATGCATGGCTGCAAAAAATTCAAAGTATTAAGCATAACCAAGCCTTAATTGGCCCACAAAGCCAACTACATGATTTTTTATTCGGCTTTGATCGCAATGCACTGAGTAAGGCAAAGCCTGTGTTGATAGAGCTTCAGCACGGCAATTGTTTTTATTGCCAAAAACCGTTGAACAGTAAAACCGAGGTTGATCACTTTATACCGTTTGCTCGTTACGCAAATGATTTAGGTCATAACTTTGTGGCAGCACATAGCACCTGTAATAACAGTAAAAGTGACTTTTTAGCAGCGCAACTTCACCGCGAACGTTGGCAAGAACAAAATTTAGTGATTAATAGCCAGCATTTAACAAGTGAACTTAGTAATTACTTTAATTGTGATTCAGATAAGTCACTTGCAGTAAGTAATTGGGCATATCAGGTTGCACAGGCTAACAGTGCAAAGTTATGGGTAAAGAAAGGTTATTTTGAAGAAGCGGCTAGTTTTAAATATCAGCAACTAAGTGTAGGGCTGGATTTAGTAGCGGAAGAAAAACCAAGGTATGACGTGTAATGAATAATTTGTAGTTCGTGCCGTAGACGGGAGTTTATCTCGCGCTTTAACTTGTAGGCGCTGAGCTTGCTCGCGCGAAAAGCGAAGCTTTAAAATTTCGGTGTAATTAATGTGTAGGTGCGATTTTATATCGCGCTCATACGTTGATGTTTTATCGTGCAGATTTAAAGGATTTAATAACCTCTATTCGAGGTTATATCGCGTTGGCGATGGCAACCAAAGGGCGGCTGCCGCCGACCGCCCTTTGGAATCCCACGGCGCACCCGAGGATCACACTTTATCTTCAACTTAAGTGAATGATGTGAACGTAACCAGCGTAGATAGGCCATCCATGGCCAAGCTACGCTTTGTACAGCATCCATGCTGTAAATTACTCATCATTAATTAAGTTTCAGGTGTGATCACGGGGAATTGGAGTGTGTTGGTAGATTGATGAACATAATTGTATATGAGAGTTATCTACACGCTATACATAGTTCTTTGAATAAATGATTGATGCAATATTTACTACAGAAATTTTCTTTTAATATAAATAATGAGAATGAAAATGACAAAAGAATCTTTAATTAAAGAAATTAAATCTCTAAAAAGTGATTTTGAAGAGAACAGAAAAAAAGCCAAACCTAATCACCTTATAGCGCGAAGGCTTGGAAGCTTTTCCTTATTTCTTTTTATAGCAAGTACTTTAATCGCTATAAACTTTAAATTAACAGGTATTAACTTAAACTTAGAGTTCGGACCTTTTAATTACTTATGGTTATTATTAATGCCTTTGATTCTCGTACTTTGCTACTTTTTTTTTATACACTTGATGAAAAGTAAGGACGAAAAAAAACTCTTGTTTGGTTTAAGGCTCTTTAATTTCTTTATTTTTGTCTTTTATGTTTTTGTTCTTATTGTGTTTAAAACGGCTGATATCATTTTATTACTTTCTGGTGGTTTTTTGTTAAGTTATTTTATTTGTTACTTATCAAATAAACAGTATGGATATACTCGCAGCTGGTCTAGAAGTGAAAAGTATTATTTTTTACTTCAATCTCTTGAATGGGAAGTTAATCAAATAGATGAAGAAAAAAAATATCTAAAAGATATTAAGCTAGACGAATTGACTTCTAAATTTACTAAAATTATAGAGTTACAGCTAAATGAACGGCAACGCGACATCATTGGTGATTACTTATCTGCTAACGAATTATTGCTTAATTGGACAAAAAAATAAAAAGGGAAATTATGATTAATTTAATAAAAAAACGAGATAATACGCCAATAATATTAGATTTAAATAAAGTAGATTTTGAAAGAGATATTCAAGAAGGTGAAATATGGCAACAGGATGCAGTACATGAATTTAATCTGCGATTAGAAAAAACAATTAAACAAGCAAAAAAGCATAAGGATAATGAAGGTAATAACCCTACAATTATTCATGATGCAATATTTATTGGTGGTGCGAGAGGCACAGGGAAAACAGTTTTTTTACAAAATATAAAAGGCTTTTGGAAAAAATATAAAGATAAAAATGATTTGAATGTAAAAGCACATTTTTGCGACTCTATTGATCCAACTCTTTTAGTCGATCACGATAACTTTGCCAATGTTATAATTGCACATTTATACAATGAAGTGGAAACGTATTTAGAATCAAAACAATGTAATACTGTTAATCAGGATTCATTTTATCAATCCTTAAGAATTGTATCAAAATCACTAGGAAAACAGGAAAATTTAGAAGATGGTTTGAGTGGTTTGGATCGCGTAATCAAATACCGTAGTGGAATACAGTTAGTTAAACATTTTGATAGTTATATTAATGAATGCAGAAAAATATTAGACGTTGATGCAATTGTTCTACCTATAGATGATATTGATATGGCATTAGCTCGTGCATATGATGTTTTAGATATTGTGCGCCGATTATTAGGTTGCCCTAAAATAATTCCTATAATTACAGGTGATCTAGAGTTATATGAACCAATAATAGAAAATCGATTCACAAAAGACGAAGATGATAAATCAAACGAAATAATTGGAAGTCAAAAAGCTGAACAGTTAACGCAAGAGTATCTAAAAAAAGTAATACCCCACCATAATCGAATCAGCTTAGAACCAATAGATAGACTTTTACCTGGTATGATTATTTATGATTTTGGCGATACAGAAAAGCGTGAACCATTAAGTTATAAAGACTATATAACTAAATTTATTTCTTGCTTATTTGGTCCATTGAATAGTGAAGAAAAAAGCTGTGATTGGCCAATGCCTGATTCAGCTCGTGAAGTTACCCAATTAGTTCGAGATTTTTCTCCTAGTGAACTAAAAAAAGAAAACCGCGCTGAATTATGGCAACGCTATATTGTGTGGGCAAGATTAAAGCAAAATAGTGTAGCTTATTCAAATGCAGTTACAGCACTGCAAATAGAAAACTCAAAGGTAAAAGAAACTAATGATTATATAACTTTAAATAAATTACATTCATTTAATCCAATATTACAAATGAACGATTTGACACCTAAATGGCAAGGCAAGCTATTTTTTGGAGAACAAGTTTCAGATAAATTGAATGCAGATAATGAACTTGTAAAAAGAATGAGTCAGCATTTTGAAGAGTTCAAAAATAAAAAGGTATATAGGAGCATGCCTATAATTGAACATTTTTACGGAAAGTTTAAATTAACCAGTGAATCAATAACTGACGAAAATATACAAGAAACGACTTCTAAAGGTAAAGATCAAGATTCGCGAAATGATAAACGTATGCTCCTAGATATTTTTACATATAACAACTACTACGATTTAACTTTAAAAACACAAAGGCAAATATTTTTTAGTCGAGCTTATGAACTATTGGCTATTTCATTACTTAATTTCGATTTCAAACTCGAAGTTGAGAATAAAGATTACTTAGATAAAAGAGTACATCATTGGAATTCAATTTTAAAAGACTTATTTAGTAGGACGCCATTTTATACAGTTCCCGCTTTATTTCCGACTAAAGCATTTAATATTGGTCCAGAAGAAGAGCTGACTGATGAGGAAGAAATTAAATTAGTATCAAATATTACAATCAGAGAACTTTCATCTGATATAGCTGCATGGGAGGTCAAATACTTATCTAATTTAGAATATTATAAAAATGATTCTTTGATGCCTATTATATATTCGGTTTTTAATAAGTCATTCACTCAGTTACGTTTATTGAAAGATAGAATTCAAAAAAACGCCTCAAATGATTATAAAAATGAAACACTGACTGATTTAGCTTTAAGGTTTAAGTACATCGTAATTAATGCATTTGCGACCTTTATGAAGCCAAGCCCTGTTGTATTACAAAATGTAGCTTTTACAAGTAATTTAAATCTAATCCGAAATTTTGGAGAGCACCGACGTTACTCGCCACCTTTAAGAGATAACGTAGGGTATTTTTTCAACTTTACAGATTCCAAAGATAATAAACCATTCAGTGAAATAAAAGATGATTTAGAAGGTGATATTGAACATAAAGCCCTTCTACTACAAGCTATTGCAAATCATCCTATCTTCCAATTACTGGAGAATGAAGAACTCAAAAATGGTGCTTTTCAATTATTAATTAAAAAAAATAATCGTAGTAATGATATAACCGAATCAGACTTGGAAGAAACAAAAATATCAGAGTTAAATATCAAGCCAATTCCATTAGAGGATTTCAAAACCTTACAAAAAAAGTTACTAAAGAAACAAAACCTAGATATTAGTGATCATAGCTCGATGTTTGGGGTAAGCGAAGAGGATATAGCTGCTTGGGATGAAAATTCTAAAGAGAAGAATAAGCAACTTGTGATCGCTAGGGCTAAGCTAATATGTACACTGCTCAAAATCAAATATAATGGAAGAATTGGAAAGGTAAAATTTTACATTGACAATTTGAAGAGTATATAAAAATGCTATTACTCGATCTTGAATGGTTGGCACCTGTCACGCGGCTTCGTTCAGATAGATGGCTTGAGTTTTATGTGAAGTGCGGAGATGGCGAGCCCA
Organism: Pseudoalteromonas sp. NZS71_1; assembly: GCF_015864305.1. Classification (NCBI taxonomy): domain Bacteria; kingdom Pseudomonadati; phylum Pseudomonadota; class Gammaproteobacteria; order Alteromonadales; family Pseudoalteromonadaceae; genus Pseudoalteromonas; species Pseudoalteromonas sp. NZS71_1. The sequence continues at coordinate 32,793 of NZ_JADYXM010000017.1, forward strand.
CTCTAAATAAAGAGAGAGTTGCTAATGAAGTTGCCGACTTAGCATTATTTGACCATCAATTTTACTTAGAAAATATGCATCGACGTGATGACAATAAAGCTATAAATAATATCTGGGGGAGTGGCTATCAGGCAAGCTCAGTATTAAAGCAATTACGGGCAATGCAACAAAAGTTACTCGTTTGGCAAGGTTCAAACTTTACTGTTAATGAAAACAATTTAAAGCATTGGTCTGCTATTTTATCAAAAATAGATCCTGTTTGGCTTATAGCAATAGGTTACAGCGATAAACTAAAACAAAATTTACTACACGTAGATAACGTAAGTGAATTAATAGAGGAACAATGCTTTTCTGCATTCCCTAAAGGATTTAGTCAAAAGAAATATGCAGATAATCATGTACATTTAGGTGGGAACGGTAATTATACTCCAGCTCTAGCTGAAGTCTCTTTATTTTTAAAAAGCAAACCTAAATCATTTTTTGACAACAGCACATCGACTCCGAAACTACCCGAGTTTACCAAATATTCAAGTGGTGAGCGTAATATTAACGAGTTACCAGTTCTTATAAAGTTGTTGTTCAACGATTTAATAGCAACACTGAGTAAGGGAAACAGCAAATGTAATAAAGTAGATTGGCAACGTCCCAAGTTTTGGACAATTCCTGATGAAAGTATTGGAGATCTACTAACTACAAACTCTAAAAATAATAACGTAACTAAGCTACTTAATGCTGCCATTAATTGTAATAGACAAGACTCAAATAAGATGTGGTTATTAATAGCTATAGCGTTAGTGCATCATGGGGATGTTTACGCAAGCTGTGATCTTTGGTTGTACAAACTGAGTGCTTACATAACGGGTAATAATATTTTACGTTCTATGATGATTAGCTCTGGTGCCGGCCTAACAAGTTTTATTGAGCACTTTGCTTTTAAACCGAGACAGAGCCATGGTCAAGTCATAGCATATGGTAAACATAGTTACGAAAGTGACTCAGATAAAAATACGTTACGTGAATTTAAAATATCAGATCAAACAGTTACAGCAAGGCAGTTAACTAAGTTTGGTTTTGATTTTATAGAAAAGAATCAGTTTAATAATAAGCAATTTACCTTTCATTTTAGTCGTTCGTTTAAACAAAGCTATCATGCTAAAGAAAGCCTTCAAATATATGATAAGCGTTATACAACAAAACGATTAGAACTATTAAAGTCGTTACGTAGGCTGCAAAAAGTCTTTACATCTTCAGCATTACAAAAATATGAGTATGAAAAGCTAGGTAATTCGAAAGTGCAAAGTTTAAATTTATGCGCGCTGATTCGAGGAATTGATGTTTCAGGTAATGAAAATCATTTTCCAATTGAGGTTTTTGCCCCCTCGATACGAGTGTTAAGAAAGAGCGCTTATCGACCAGATAATAAACATTTTGTCCCTCAAAGAAAACTGCATTTAAGTATTCATGCCGGAGAAGATTTCAGCCATTTATTGACTGGATTAAGAACCATTGATGAAACAATAGAGTTTTGTGATTACGAATCTAGTGACAGAGTAGGTCATGCTTTAGCATTAGGAGTTGACGTTAAAAAATGGGCTTCTCGCCAGCAGCGTTCATACGTCCCTTTGAGTTCACATTTGGATAATTTAGTGTGGGCATATAATCATGCTATTGAGGTTACGAAAAAAGCCCCACGGTTTGATGTAATGTTAGCTGTTTTTGAGAGGAAAATATCAAAGTGGAGTCATAAGTTATTTGATGAGGATAGATCTAAATATACCTTGTTCGAAGCTTGGCGTTTAAGAAGAAATTGCCCAGAATATTTAGATACAGAGCTAAATAACAGTAGTGAAGAGTCTGCGGCTTGGTTACCTGATTTTAAATCGAAAAGAATTAATATGAATGCAGGGGCTATTAAATATTGGAAAGAATATACTGATAATGGAATTAAAAAAATAAAAAGAAATACCGCTGAAAAAATTGTTAGTGTTTATTTTGGAGGCGACCATGCTCCCTTTATAAATGATGAGTATAGTGAAGTTGTCGATGACTTTGAACTTGATTTTTATGAAGCTCTTCAAGATTATTTGATCGAGAAATATAGCAAAAAAGGTGTCGTTATTGAGGCTTGTCCAACATCTAACATCTATATTGGTCGGTTTAAGTGCTATTCAGAGCATCCAGTCTATCGATGGTATCCTGTAGATAGTAGTTTACTTAATACAGGCGAAAAATTTAATCGTTTTGGTATTCGCACTGGACCTATTACTGTTTGTGTGAACACTGATGATGCTGGGCTTATGCCTTCTACAATTGAAAATGAGCATCGTATTTTAAAAGAGATAGCTATAAGTCATTTTAATATCGGTAATGAAATGGCCGAATGTTGGATTGAAAGGTTGCGCAAAATTGGTGTTGATATTTTTAAATCAAACCATATTGACTGTAGGGATTAGCTTCTTGAACTATATAACTTAATTTAGATCGTTGAAAAGTTAATATATGGAACTAATAAAAAACAAAATAACAGTAGCATAATCATCCAACCGCTAACTTCCCAGCCTCATGCCACATTTCACTTGGCATGGGGTTGGTTAACTCCCACGTTATATTCATTGGCTGGCTACCGTTGTGGTGTTGGTATTTAACCTCGCCGTAGTTTACAAATCCCATAGTTCTGCCGTTTTCATCTTTGCCTTGTTCGCGCACAAATAACAGGATGGTTTTGCCTGTTTTTTGGTGCTGAATATAACTAAGGCCACGGCCGTGTTCTGGGCGGGCGCTGTTTTGCGTTTGCCAATGGAACAAAGTAGGGCTGATTGCGTAATCGTGATACAGCGTGGTGGGCGAGTAGGTTTTTTCGCATTTGTTGAGTGTTACAAATAACAGCTCTAGGTTTTGGTTTTTAAATTCTAAAACACCTTCGCGGGCGGTCGATTTTTTATCAAACGAGTGCGCCCCAAATGCTGCGAGTATTTGTTGGCGTGTGTAGCGACTGTGTAATTTTATGGCGTGATTAGGTAAACATACCAAATCACTTTCTTGCTGGTGAATACGGTTTATTAATAGCGTAATTACTTGTGCAAGTTCGTGTTGTAACTCTTTATGTTTAAGTGCTTGTAAGCTTTGTTCAAGGGTTTTAAACCCTAAACTTGTGCCTGTGCTATCCCAAAAGTTGTAATGCGCTATAAGCGCGTACTGTTGGTTTTGTGGTGTTGGCATAAAGCTAAAGTCGTTATTACATAAATCACGTAAAAAGCATAAATAACTGAGTGAGTCGCAGCCGAGTAATTGAGTGTTTATAGAGCGGTAATACGCGGCGTAAATATCGCCTTGTTCTGCTGGAATTTCATCGCCTTTAAGCCAGTGCCAGCCGCCGAGCTTTTTATCTTTTGGTTTGTATATATCTTCAAGAGTAACTTGCGGGTTTATACGTAAAAAATTACTTAGCGTAAGCGCGTCATTAGTATGCTGTGGATAGCTATTTATCAGCTGCTGTAAACGGCGTTTAGAGTTTATAGCTTGCTGAATATTTTTTAATATTGTTTGTTGTGTGCGTTTTTGTAGCTCAATACGGCAACCCAGCGGTAAATGCGGGAAGTTGTTTTCTATCTCAGTTTTTATTGGTTGGTTGCTTTTACCAATGAGTGCGCGAAATTTACTGGCAAAGTCGTATTCTGGGCGGGCATTACCTACAAAATCGAGTACAGTACAGCATTGCTTTTGGCTGTTGTCGGGCAGGCGCAGTCCACGGCCGAGTTGCTGCAAAAACAATGTTAGGCTTTCAGTTGGGCGTAAAAATAATAGTGTATCGACTTCTGGAATATCGACGCCTTCGTTAAAAATATCAACCACGCAAAGTATTTGTATTTCGCCTTGGCGCAGTGCTTGCTGTTTAGCCGCGCGCTCATTGGTGTTTTTGCTGGTCAGCACATCGGCGTTTATACCTGCTAAGTTAAATTTTTTCGCCATAAATACAGCGTGATCTTGGCCTACACAAAACGCGAGTGCCTTTATTTTTTGAACATTGGTAACGATATCAGCAAGGCTCGATATAATTTTGTTAGCGCGGTTGTTTTCACCTGTATAAAGGTTACTTAGCTCGGTTATATCGTAACGGCCGCCTCGCCATGTTATTTGGCTTAGGTCGGTGTCGTCATCCAATCCAAAGTATTGAAATGGGCATAAATGGCGTTGGTTTATAGCCTCAGGCAAGCGAATTTCAGCGGCTATTACCCCACAAAAATCATCGAGTATATTTGCACCATCTTGTCGCTCTGGTGTAGCGGTTAAGCCAAGTAATATTGCGGGCGTAAAGTGGTTTAATATTGCGCGATAACTAGCAGCGCTTACGTGGTGTACTTCGTCTATTACTATGTAGTCGTAGTAATCATGCGTTAAATTAAGCGATTCAATTTGGCTATTAAGCGTTTGGATTGATGCAAATAATTGGTTATAGCGTTGTGGTTTGTAGTTACCTACCCACAGCTCACCAAAGTCGTTATTTTTAAGCACACCACGGTAAGCGCTTTGCGCTTGTTTTAGTATTTCTTCACGGTGGGCTACAAACAAAAAGTGAGCATTTGGGTTTTTATCGTAAACAGTTTTAAAGTCGAACGCCGATATTATGGTTTTACCTGTGCCGGTTGCGGCAACTACTAAGTTTTTAAAACGATTATGTACGCTGCGCTCAGCACTTAGCTTTTCTAAAATAGCGAGCTGATGCGTTTTTGGTGTTATATCAAAATAAAACTGGCTGCTTGATTGCCCAACACCGCGTTGTTCGTTAAGTGAATTAATGAGCTTTTCTTTACACTCAACAGCGCCTGTAAATAGCTCGAAGTCTTTTGATTCCCAGTAGGTTTCAAACGTACTTTTGGTTTTAGCTATGATGTGCGGGATTTCTTGTGCGGTAATTTTTAAGTTCCATTCAAGGCCGCTGGTAAGCGCCGAATGCGATAAGTTAGACGAGCCAATATAGCCAGTATGAAAACCCGTATTGCGCATAAATAAGTAGGATTTAGCGTGTAGGCGTTCTTGCTGATTATTATAACTTAGCTTTACTTCGGTATTTGGCAGGTTTGCTAAAAACTCAACGGCTTTAGCATCCGTTGCGCCCATGTACGAAGTAGTAATAACTTTGAGCTTATTGCCGCTTTTAGTAAACGCTTCAAGTTCATTTTTAAAAATGCGCAGCCCCGTCCATTTTATAAATGAGACCAGCCAGTAAATAGTGTCGGACGATTTAATCTCGCGCTTTAGCTCGGTTTCGAGCGATATACCTGCATTAGCACCGCTAAATAATTCGCTTTGTGTAAGCCCTGTGAGTGGGAATATATCGGCAGAGTACTCTTTAAGATTGGCTGCAATTGGGTTTTGGGTATTAAACAGTGCGGTAAGTATTCGGCCTTGGCTGTCGATAAGGTTTTCGTTGATTAATGCGTCATCGCGAATATGATCTTTAAGCCAAAGTACAAGGCTATTAGCTAGGCTAATTTGTTCTTGTAGGCGCTCGTTTGAGTTAGGAATGGCATTTATTGCATGCTCAACAAGCTTACCTAAAAAGCGTGAAAGCCATGTTGCGGCTTCAGCCGTTTCAAGCTGGCGCTCGCCAACATAAAATTGATCACGATTTAAGTTTTGCTCAATTACTTGCGTAATTAACTGCTCATAAATACCAATTTGCTGCATTAAAACCACTCCCTGTTTGCGAGTGGTTAGTTTACTAAAAAGTACATTGTAAACAAGCATTAACTCATTATTGAATTGAAGGCTGTTGCTTAGGCCGCTCCCCCGTGATCACACCCGAAATTTAATTAATGATGAGTAATTAACAGCATGGATGCTGTTAAAAGCGTAGCTTGGCCAAGGATGGCCTATCTACGCTAGTTACGTTCATATCATTAATTTAAATTGAGGAGATAGTGTGATCATCGGGGCGCTGTGGGGTTCCAAGGGGCGGTCGGCGGTATCCGCCCCTTGGTTGCCATCGCCAATGCGATAATTAGGTATGTATTATTCTAGAAACATAGATATGATTGAAATATAGAAAAATTAATTTAAGGGATTAAAGAATGAACTTATCTGATGTAGTAGTAGAAACTCTGAACGACTTTAAAAAGAATACAGGAATTCTGTTACCGGTAACAAAATTTATTGTAAGTAATACTTTGCTTTTGGGTGTGCTATTAGTGCTTCCATTTAAAGTGTTGTTTTGGATATACCAAATAGGTTATTTATCCACGTTTGGCATAAACTACGAGCTGCTTACAAGGAGTAGTGTTAGCGCTCAAGGCTTGTGGGGAGAGTTATTTACGTCATTTATTGACGCATTTGGACAGTTAATATCACTTTTTTTATTCGGATTTTTTATAATTTTTATCTATGGTTCTATTAAAAGCTATTATTTATTGCACAAGAAATTAAAGCTATTTAGATTTAAGCCGAAAATTACCCATCAAGAGTTTAAAGTTATTATTAAAAGAAAAAATCCATATTTTAGAAAGTTTAAAGTATGGTGTTATATCGGCGCTAATAGATTTAAAAATACATTTCTATTTGCTTATGCCTCATATTTTATGTCAGCACTTTTTCTTATCGTCTTTATTTTGTTTTGTGTCTTCGCTAATTATATTCATGGTCAGGGGCAAGAACGTTCCGAATCTAGATTGAATAAATTTCTAGTGGAAAGCTTATGTAACGATGGTTGGGGGCAGTCTGGTTGTTATAAAGTAACTAAAGGCAGTGATGTTTTTGAAGGGAACTTGATAGCTATGAATGATAAGAGTATCTATTTTATTACTAAAAGTGAGCTATTAATATTACCTAGAGATAAGGATGTCATTATATCAAGAAGCTTGATTAAGAAAGCAAAAAAAAATGATGATGATGAAAAGGCAGATGAAAACTCCTGATTAGCCATTTAAGTTACTCAAATTATGTATAAATTTAATATACCTAACTCTAAGTCCATCGACAAATTTAGCTTAAACGCTACAGCTAAGACATCCCCCCGTGATCACATCCGAAATTTAATTAATGATGAGTAATTAACAGCATGGATGCTGTTAAAAGCGTAGCTTGGCCAAGGATGGCCTATCTACGATGGTTACGTTCATATCATTAATTTAAATTGAGGCGATAGTGTGATCCTCGGGGCGTAGTGGGTGACGAATGACCAAAGCGTAGCTTTGCAGCTTGAGGAAGTGGAAGCATGGATGCTGACAGGAACCCGGCTTCAGGGATAAATTATTAGCAGCAGAGCTTATTTGAAGAAAACCGCCCCTTGGTTGCCATCGCCAACGCGATATAAGTAAATTAAAAGCGCGAGATAAATTCCGGCTTACAATTTAAAAGCTACGCTTTTCGCGCGAGCAAGCTGAGCGCCTACAAGTGTTTAGGCAGGCTTATTTAAAAGCCAAAGCGCGATATAAAATTGCACCTACGGATTTGATGAAAGTTGTGTTTGCAATGATGTAGGTGAGGTTTTATACCTGGCTTATAAATACATTTTTTACCACAGAAAAGTGAATTATTGTTCTATGTAGCGCTTAAAAGTAATGAGGCAATTAACTCTACTATTCGCCTCATTACATGAGGCAAATAAATTGTTATTCGCCTCACCATGTGAGGCGAATAGGTGTTTAGGTGAGCTTTGTAGAGTTGATTGGGGTAATGATCTAGTTACTAGAGGGCAAAGCGCGATGTAAAATCGCGCCTACAATTTAAAAGCTTCGCTTTTCGCGCGAGCAAGCTGAGCGCCTACAGGTGTTTGGGTGAGCTTTGTAGCGTTGATTGGGAGTTATGAACCAGAGTTACTAGAGGACAAAGCGCGATGTGAAATCGCACCTACGGTTTTGTTCTGTGCAGTGGTTTAATTATTGTAGGTGAGGTTTTATCTATGAATCTTTGTTTAGCTCTGTAATCGCTTTAATACTAAATGCGTGCATAGTTATGTAGTGTTGCTTTTTAATGATTGTTTTAACGATACTTTGATCAATATTTAAGTAATCGTGAACAAGAGCATTTCGTAAGCCTATAATTTTACGCCATGACAGTAGTTCTGCCTCGCTCAAAAAGCCTAAATTAGTAAGTTCGCTAAATGTTTGATAGGCGTTGCTACTGGTACTACTTTTGTGCTGCTTAAGCCAATGCTTTGATAAGCCAATACACACCTCGGTCATTAACTGTAGTAATCGCTCTGCAGCTCGGTAGTCTCTGCTATTAAGTGAATCGATTTGACTGAGTTCGTCGAGTTCTTGCATATATTCGTCAATATGGCGTGTTACTTCACTTAAATAAAGTGTAATTCCGGTATCAGTCATGTTTACTCGCTATGGTTTCAAATTCGAACTGGCTATATATACGCTGCTGCTCTTTCATCGCTCTAACACTATTATTGCTTATAATTATTTTTCCATATTCAATAACATTGAAAGCTAAATAACTTGGAATAATATTTATATCAACAATCGAAATAAGTTGTTCATTAAGGTTAAGTGCATTACTTATTTCAAGCTCAAGCTCTTTTGGCCTAAGGCGTTTATCGAACGATTCCAGATCAAAGTTTTTAAATGCTATGGCTAAGTCAATGTCACTATGAGGCTGAGCTGTCCCTTTTGCGTGGGAGCCATATAGCCAAACTACATCAATGTCGGTGTTTTGATGTAAATACTCAATTATTTTTTGTATAACTTCATTTGTCACGAAAAGTAACCATTGATAAAAACAGTAATAATAACCTATCAGTTTTATAGTGAACATTAAAACTGATATTTGTTTTATTTAATTTAAAAGCTTCGCTTTTCGCGCGAGCAAGCTGAGCGCCTACAGGTGTTTGGGTGAGCTTTGTAGTGTTGATTGTGGTGTTTGAATTATTGTAGGTGAGGTTTTATACCTCGCATGGTGTTTTTATAAGAGCAAAGCGCGATGTAAAATCGCACCTACCATTTAAAAGCTTCGCTTTTCGCGCGAGCAAGCTTTGCGCCTACAGGTGTTTAGGCGGGCTTTGCAGTGTTGGTTGGGAGTTATGAGCCGTTACTAAAGAGCAAAGCGCGATGTAAAATCGCACCTACAATTTAAAAGCTTCGGGTACCTATTACTCCAGCCGCGTTACTTTCACTTTTATTTTACCTGCATTAGCGCCATAAAAGCGGCTTAGGTCGTTTGCGAATGGGCAAAACTCGCCTGATTTATCTATTTTAATGTCGGCGCCGTTGGCTATTTCAAAAAGGTGGTCGTCGTTTTTATTTACAGCACCAATGAGTGAAAACCATTGTGCGCGAGGAAATCGTCTAAATGGTTCGAGTACGGCCATTGGGATTTCTTTTACGCCAAGTTGTACGTTGTCGCGGTTCCAGCCTAATGGCGTGCACTTTATGCCATCGTCAAACCAGTATTGATTTGGGTATGGGGTAAAGCGGTACGTAGCGCCTTGCTCTAGCATGAGCCCGGTTGCGTTGTATTGCTCAGAGGCAAACACCATTACATCTTGGCTTTGGTTAATGCTCAGCACACTCATGTTTTGATTAGCCAGTTCTATGTGTTGGCTTAAACCAATAAAACTGAGCGTGGTGTTGTCGTTGTAGCTAATTTTGTAATGCAGTTTTTTAAGCGATTCTGGGCGATAGCTGGTTAGTTTATTAATACGTTCGGCTACGCTGTAGTGCACTAAAGGCTCAAGGTTGCTGGCTTCGTCATCAATTAATATATAGCACTGCCTATCTACTAATTTAAAAAACGGGTTAAACCAAAAGTAATTTTGTTGGTGACTTAATGCGAGCGGATCGGGCGTTACTGTTACGTCATCTTGTGCTACTAAGTTGCTATCGGGGAGTAGGGTTTCGTAATCTATGTCGTGGCTAGTGAGTAACGATATATTAAGCGGTTGTTCTATTAACCACTCAAGTGCATAGCGCAAGCTAATATCGGCTAGGCCATCGCGGTAGTAACCGCCGCCAATGTCTGAATGCGCACCTGCAAACCATAGCTCGGTAATATTGTTTTGATGGTTCATGAGTGTGGGTTCAAAGGCGCGGCGTTTTTCGTCAAGGGCTACGCAGTGCAGCGCGTGAGTAATATTGTTGGCAATGGTGTGGTTTTCAAAAATAACGTGTTCTGCGCCGCGTGTAGCTTTACTTACTTTAGATAAACCAATAGAGGCGACTGTATCAAACACACATACATACACGTTGTTGCTTATTAAGGGCTCTAAACATTTAGCAAAACGTCTGGCAAGCGCAGCGCCTCGGCTAAAGCCCGTTAGCAGTATGGTATCGCCTATTAGGTAGTGAGCTTTAAAGTCGCTTAACGCTTGATTTAAAATACTGGCTACGTCGTCACCACGAGGTGCAAGGGTTTGGTTTAAAATGCGTTTAAGGCGGCTGCCTTTAGTACCAATACCTTGATAATAAAAACTGAGTTGGTTTGAAAATGGAGTAACGGGGGAGTCTTCTAATTTACCGCCAAGCAGCAAATGCAGTTTTAGAATATTTGTAATATTAGAGTCTTCTTTAAAATGATCTGAGCTAAATTGTTCTGCGTCACGGGGCTCGTTTCCTGTGCCGTCAAAGTTAAAAATTAGCGTTTTACCCGTCATAACCCAATTCCCTTAGTTGTTTTAAATACTCTACACAGACAATGTTAAAAATTAAAGACAGTGATCACGCTCACTGTCTTTAATTTAGTATATATAGATTAGTGCAATTTCATTTTAGGACGCACTACACGCAACACTTTTTCGCTTATCCATAATGCAAAGGTTTTTGCGCTGCCATGTATGGCGCGTTGGTGCATACGGTATAAAGATATATACATAAAGCGGGCAATTTTACCTTCAATAAAAAAGGTATTGCTGGTTAGGTTACCCATTAAGTTACCCACGGTGCTGTAACTCGATAAGTTAACTAGCGAGCCATGGTCGCTGTATTTAAAGCCGCGTAGTGGTTGCTGCTTTAATGTTGCGATTAGATTTTTTTCGACGCATAACGCCATTTGATGCGCCGATTGTGCACGAGGTGGTACTTGCTTGCCGTCGGCTTGGGTAAATGCGCAGCAATCGCCTAATACAAAAATGCTTTCGTCAACGGTGCTTTGTAAAAACTCATTTACTTGAATTTGATTGCTACGAGTAAGCTCAAAAACACCTAAGTCTTTAATAAAATCAGGTGCTTTTACGCCTGCCGCCCACACCATTATATCGGCATCAATGTGTTCTTCATCTTTGGTGATAAAGCCTTGTGCGGTACCTTCTTTTACTTGCGTTTGCTCGCGCACGTTTACGCCAAGCTTTAATAGCTCACGCTTGGCACTAACGGCAATACGCTCTGGTAATGCAGGTAAAATACGCGGGCCAGCTTCTATTAAATGAATATGTAAACGCTTAGACGACATATTTGTTAAGCCATAAAGCTTTAATAGCTCAGACACATGATAAAGCTCAGCTGAGAGTTCAACACCCGTAGCACCGCCGCCTACAATGGCAATATTAAGTGATTGCTGTTGGTTGTCGTCTTGGTGAAGGCGCGTAAAGCTATCTAGTAATGAGTGCTGAAAGCGCTCTGCTTGTTGGCTTGAATCTAAAAAGTAGCAATGCTCTTTTATACCTGGGGTATTAAAGTCGTTACTTACGCTGCCAATGGCAATAACAAGGTGATCGTAACGAACTGTACGCCCAGGTAAAATAGTATGGCCTAACTCGTCGTTTAATGGGGAGAGGGTGATTGTTTTATTGCTTTGGTCTATATTGCAAAAAGTACCAAGTTGAAAACGATAATGATGTTTTGCGGCATGGGCTGAATACACAACGCCATCTAAATCAGGGTCAATAGAGCCTGTCGCTACTTCGTGCAGTAACGGCTTCCATATGTGGGTACGGTTTTTGTCTATTAACAGTATATCTGCTTGTTTTTTTTTCCCTAGCTTATGCCCCAGTTGGGTTGCAAGTTCTAATCCGCCAGCACCACCGCCAATAACGACGATTTTAGGTATTGTAATACTCATAACGTTGCCCTTAAAAATAATATACCCAAGTGATCTGTATTTTTTATTAGTTTTTTAAGGTGACTTGGGTATCAATAAATTATTTTGGCAACAAGTAGTTACTACTCATTTTATGGGTGCCTAGTTTGCGCCTAAATAAAACCGATGTCAGCAATAAATAATGTTATTTGTTGTATACTTATACCCAAACCGTCTCAATATGCAGAATTCAGCGTTTCACAGGGGCTTAATATCAAGGCGTTACTTTGCAAGAATGGCAGCCCCCTTTTAAGAAGTAACAACGATGAGAGTAAGTGCCTGTGAAACGCCCAATGGGTTGGTTTAAAAGCGATTTATACTGCGTTATTGATTTTAACAATAGAACCACTATTATTTGCAATCAATGCCTTGCCTAAATCGCTTTTAACTCCAACTGAAACTCTCATCTTGAGATGGTTTGGGTATACATGCAAATATTTCATACACACCGAGTTGCAAATATTTTATCTACACCGCATTTTTATAAGCATGACTATTGTTTAGCCATCAAAAGGACATTTATGACCACGCCACTAATTCAATCACTTGAGCAGCACTTTGGTTTTAGCCAATTTAGAACAGGGCAACAACAAACTATAGAGCAGCTTTTAAATGGTCAATCGTCGTTGGCTATATTTCCGACCGGCTCGGGTAAATCGTTGTGCTATCAATTAACTGCGTTGCATTTACCAAATTTAACCTTAGTGGTTTCGCCTTTACTTGCATTGATGAAAGATCAAATTAGCTTTTTAAATAGCAAAGGTATTTACGCGGCAAGCCTTGATTCGAGCCAAGATCAAATGCAAAGCAGCACCGTAATGAATGATGTGCGAAATGGTAAAATTAAAGTATTAATGGTGTCGGTTGAGCGCTTTAAAAACGAGCGTTTTAGAGAGTTTATAAGCCAAGTGGCGCTTTCGATGTTAGTGGTAGACGAAGCGCACTGTATATCAGAATGGGGCCATAACTTTAGACCCGACTACCTTAAACTACCGCGTTACCGCGAAGAGCTTAATATTCCTTTAGTGTTGTTACTTACGGCAACGGCCACTAAAAAAGTAAAACGCGATATGGCAGAGCGCTTTGCTATATCGCCTGAGTGCATTGTGCAAACGGGCTTTTACCGCGCTAATTTAGATTTAAGTGTACTGAGCGTTAAAACCGCCGATAAAAACACCGAGCTTACCAACATTGTGCGTGCGCAAAATGGCCCAGGCATTGTGTATGTAACGCTACAGCAAAGCGCTGAGCAAGTTGCTAATGTGCTAAGTGCGCAAGGTATTCATGCGGTTGCTTACCATGCAGGGCTTGAAGATACGCTACGCTGGCAAATTCAAGATGACTTTATGGGCGGTAAAATTAACGTTGTTGTGGCAACTATAGCCTTTGGTATGGGCGTTGATAAATCTGATATTCGCTTTGTTATACATTACGACTTACCAAAATCGATAGAAAACTACAGCCAAGAAATTGGCCGAGCAGGGCGCGATGGCAATCCATCAAATTGTTACACGCTTGCTAACCTAGACGGCCTAAATACGGTTGAAAACTTTGTATATGGCGACACGCCAGAGCTTAGCGGTATTGAATATGTAATTAACGATATTCGCCAAAGCCACCAGCAATGGGAAATGCAAGAATACAGCCTATCGAGCGAAAGTAATATTAGGCAACTGGCCCTTAAAACCTTGTTAGTACAGCTTGAAATGCAAGGCGCAATAACGCCGCAATATGCTTACTACGCCGATTTTAAATACAAATTTTTGGTTGATAAAAACGAGCTACTTGGTCATTTTGATGAGCAACGCCAAGCATTTTTAACACAAATATTTAGCCATACCGATTTTAAAAAAATATGGGGCACGCTAAATTTCGACTCCCTTACGCAAGCTGCGCAGGTTGATCGAAAACGCGTAGTGGCTGCTCTTGATTACCTAGCCGAAAAAAACCTAATAACGCTCGAAACCAAACGTATTACCCAAGTATACAAAGTGCATGGAGAGGTTATAAATAACCCAGAACTTGCCCAGCAACTTCATGATTACTTTACCGACAAAGAACAGGCCGAAATTAAACGTATTGCTGCACTGGTACGCTTTTTTGAGCTACAAAGTTGCTTAAGCTATAACTTAGCGCGCTATTTTGACGATCAAAATGCACCTGAGCAATGTGGGCATTGTAGTGTGTGTAGAGGTCATGCGGTTAAGCTTGAATACTCTATAGAGCCTGCATATATTGACGAGCAACTTATTTATCAAAAGGTAGATGAATTTTTAGCGCATATGGCAGGCAAAGGGAATCATAGTGTGGGTATTGAAACCCAATGCCGCTTTTTAGCAGGGATGAGTGTGCCGTTATTTGCGCGTAATAAAGTGCGCCAGCTGAGTGGTTTTGCACTGTGTGAGCAAATGCGTTACAGCGATATTAAAGCAAAACTACTAGCGCGTTAAATTAGTTACTGTATCCTAGTGGCTTATTCAAAAAAGTAAGCCACTATGCCTCATATTGTTATTCCCGTTGAAAATATTTCTACTACCCCAGAGCCAGTTACCTGTGCTAACTGCCAAGCCTGTTGTTGCCAATTAGAAGTGCGCATAGTAACCGACACCGGCGTGCCTTTTAACTATATAGAATACGATAAATGGGGCAGCGAAGTAATGAAACGCGCTGACGACGGTTGGTGCCAAGCACTCGACCGCAATACGCTTATGTGCTCTATTTACGAAAACCGCCCATTAGTATGTCGCGAGTTTGAAATGGCGTCGGGTGAGTGTATTACCGAGCGCGATTTAGCGGGTATATAGTCCGCTATTATTAATGTACATAAACAACAAAGGGGCTTAAAAGCCCCTTTGTTTATTGCTTACTATAAAAATTAAACTTTAAAGTAGCTAATATACTTTTTAAGCGTGTTTGAAAGGTCAGCTAATGCAACGGCTTCTTGTGCGTTACTGTTAAGCGACATGCTGGTTTCTTTGGACATACTGGCAATTTCTTCAACGCCGGTACTAATTTGCGCCACGGTGGCTACTTGGTTTGATGTTGATTCAACAATTTCAAGCACGTTACTTAATGAGTCGTTAGCTTGTTGCTGTATTTGATGCAGTAACTCGTTTGCTTCGTGAGTAAGCGTTAGGCCATTTTCTACTTGTGGTACTGTGGTTTCCATAGCTGTTACCGACGCTTGCGTGTTTTCTTGTACTTGCAAAATCATCTTTTCAATATCGCCTGTTGCATCACCAGTGCGCTGGGCAAGTTGTCTTACCTCGTCAGCAACAACAGCAAACCCTCGGCCTGTTTCGCCTGCTCTTGCAGCTTCTATTGCCGCATTTAGCGCAAGCAAGTTTGTTTGATCGGAAATACTGCGGATCACACTTAAAATATCGCCAATGTGTTTTACATGTTCTTGCAACACGTTTACTTGGGTAACTGTGGCTTTTACGGTTACTGAGATTTGCTCAATTTCGGCCGCTACTTTTTGCACTGCAATACTACCTTGCTGCGATAATTGCGCGGTTATTTTTGAGTTATCTTCTGTTTGCCTAACTGAGTCGGCTACAGCATGGATACTACGGCTCATTTCTTCTAGGCTGCTTACTGCCGAGTTTGTATAAGTTACTTGTGCGTCAGCGGCACTAAGTGCTTGCTGCGAGCCAGACGCTACGCTTGCAGAGTGAGTAGAAAGCTCTTCAGATGAGTTAATAATGCTATCTACAATGGTTTTTAATTTAGATTGCATAACCCCTACAGAAGCCATCATGCTATTTGGGCAACACGACTGTACATCACCTCTTAAGTCGCCTTGCGCAATAAGGGCAATTACTTCAGCAGCTTCTTGTGGTTCGCCACCTACTGAATTTCTGATCAGTTGGCTAATAACATACGCAACGCTTGTGCCTATTAAAAAGGCAAGCGCGGTGAGCGAAATCATCCAAATTTTAAACGAGCTGGCAATATCGAGAGTATCGATAGTGGTGGTTTGATTTGCTTGTTCTTGTAGGTTTATAAATTGGTTTATAACATTTAGCCACTGGGTAAACGCAGGGCGTGCATCGGTCAATAAAATGCGCTCAGCTTCGTTTAGGTTTCCTGCATTTTTAGCGTTTATTACACCTTGAATGAAAGGTTGAGTGCGCTGCTCTATTTGATTTATTTTATTAATTAGAGCGCGTTCTTCACTATTCATATTACCCATTAGCTCGGCCATAGATCGGCTTGACGTTTGGTAAAATGCGTTTAGCTCTTTTATGCTCTTTAACACGGAGCTTAAACTGCTTTGATCGGTAATTAGCACTACATCGCGCACGGCTATTGCTCTGTCGTGTACACTGCCTCTAAAGTTAATTGCGTAACGTTGCTTTACCGAATTTACGTCGGTCATGTGGGTAATGTTATTATTAATGAGGCTAACGCGCGAAATGCCAATAATGGTTAAAATAAGCATCATTGATAAAATTACGCCAAAGCCGGTCGTTAAACGCATGTTTATGGTCATGGTTGATCCCAAGTGTGAGTCAATACGCGCAAGAGCAGCTTGTATTATTAGTGATTATTCTAAAACAATAGCAGCATTATGCCTTATTAATTAAAGTTTTATTAGCAATAAGGGATTGTTTGTTAATTTAGTTTACAAGCGTAACTTTAATGGGGAGTGTTTTTCAGGCATTAAAAAAGGGGCTAAATGCCCCTTAGTGTTATATAAAAATATTATATAAAAGTTTAGTCGTACTTTGCTTCTAGCTCATTAGCTGTATGAAACTTCTCATGACTTTGTAATTGCTCGTCGTATTTAACGAGGTTTTTAAAGTGCGCTAATTGACCTGAGTTTTTAACTATTTCAACAATAAACGACATCATAAAGTCAGCGCCCGTTAGGGTATCGCCCACTAAATAACGTTTACCTTCAAGACGGTCGTTAAAGTAGCTAATTACTTTAGCTGTTTCAGCGTCGGCATAGCCTTCTAGAAACTGTGTTTTAGCGCCGTCTTTTAGTACAAACATTTTAAGTAAAAGCGGTAAAATTGCTGAGCTTTCTGCAAAGTGCAGCCATTGCTGGTAGTCAACATATTCAGCGGTATCTACTTTTGGAGCAAATTTACCGTTACCGTATTTAGAAATAAGGTAGTCGGTAATAGCGCCTGATTCAGCAATAATTAAACCGCCATCTTCAATTACCGGTGACTTGCCAAGTTGATGAATATGCTTTAGTTCGTCAGGGGCTAAAAATGTGTCTTTATTACGCTGATAAGCCACAATTTCGTAGTCAACATTTAGCTCTTCTAAAAGCCAAATTACGCGTTTAGAACGGGATTTATTTAAATGGTGTAGTTTAATCATGTCAGTCCTTTTGTGGCTTGTAAGGGCTTTGCCTTACAAGCCGTATAAAATTAAAGTGGGTTATTAATTTTAACCACAGTTTTACCAAAGTTTTTACCGCATATCATATCGTTGAACGCGTCTACTGTATTTTCGATGCCTTCTACCATGTGCTCACGGTATTGAATTTTTCCGTCTTGTAGCCATTTTTGCATGTCTTGTGCAAACTCGTCGTAACGGTCGCCGTAGTCATCAAAAATGATAAAGCCTTGCATTTTAATACGCTTAGTAAGCAATTGACCCATTAGCATACCTAAACGGTCTGGGCCTTCTGGCAAGCTAGTTGCGTTATATTGCGATACTAAACCACACAATGGTACGCGTGCTGCGGTATTTAGTAATGGTAGTACGGCGTCGAATACTTTACCGCCCACATTTTCGTAGTAAACATCAATGCCTTTATCACAGGCTTTTTCTAACTGCTCTGCAAAGTCATCAGCTTTGTGATCAATACAGGCATCAAACCCTAGTTTTTCAACGGCGTGTGCACATTTTTCGCTACCACCAGCAACACCCACTACTTTACAGCCTTTAATTTTAGCTATTTGACCAACCGTTGCACCTACTGGGCCTGTTGCTGCTGCAACAACTACGGTTTCGCCTTCTTTAGGCTGGCCAATATCAAGTAAACCCATGTAAGCAGTAAAGCCAGGCATACCCATAATACCTAATGCGTATGAAGGGTTTGCAGGCTCTTTACCTAACTGCATTAAGCCTTCACCATCGGTAATGGCGTAGTCTTGCCAACCTGTGTAGGCAAGTACCCATTCACCGATCCTAAACTTATCGTTTTTAGACTCTTCTACTTGGCACACTGTTGCGCCAACCATTACATCGCCAATATTAACTGGGTCAGCGTACGACTTAGCATCACTCATACGACCACGCATATACGGGTCTAGTGATAGGTAAATAGTACGTAGTAAAACTTCGCCGTCTTTTAATGCAGGAAGCTCTACCGTTTTTAATTTAAAGTTTTCATCTGTTGGAGCGCCATTAGGGCGTGATTCAAGAGTAAGTTGGCGACTAGTCGTAGACATATAAGATCTCCTATTAATATAAATAAACTACTTACCGAATGTTTACGCTTTAAAAATCGTGTTCAGCTAAACAATAATGCGCGGCTAAGCAGTATGAATATGTACAATGCGTACCTTAATAAAGGAGTTTTGGGCGGGTGGTTGATAATTCAACCTTTGCGCAAATTTAATTAGAGTAATTAGTCTGCTTTGAGCTTACTAAATATATGATTGTTGTAAAATACCCCGTTTTTATAAATGGCCTGTTTAAGCACAGCCTCTTGCTCAAAGCCACTTTTAATAAGTGCTTTCATAGAGCCGGTATTACCAGCAAACACAGCGCCAAAAATTCTGTTTATGTTGGATTGCGCAAACGCTTCATTGCATATAAGTTCAATAGCGCGAGTAATAATGCCTTGCCCCCAATAGGCTTTATTTAGCCAATAACCAATTTCGCCACTGTGGCTGTATTCAAATTCGCCGGGAGTTATGCCAATACAGCCGGCAAATTGCCCATTAACCTCAATGGCCTTAGCCGTTGCATCAATTACGCCGTTTTTTGAGCCTTGGTTTATCCACCAATCAGCATCGGCTTGCGTATACGGAAACGGAATTTTTGACGATAGAAAACGCGTCACCTGTTCATCATTTAAGGTGCTAATAATAAAAGGCGCGTCTTGGGCTTTAAACTCTCTGAGGGTGATCATATTTTTTCATAAATTTTTAGTATGCACACTAACTTAACAATCATTTAAACGTTAAACAATCAGAACCTAAATTAAACTCTTTACGGCTATTACTTTGTTTTAAAGTCCTCTAATATAAGCAAAATATTACACCTATTTTAGATGCCATTATGCACCCTCACATTAAAGCACTTTATAACAGCGCCCAAAAGCCAAGCCGTTTAATTATTGGTTTAATGAGTGGTACCTCGTTAGATGGGCTCGATGTAGCGCTTTGCAAAGTAACGGGCGCGGGCTTAAATACACACATTGAGGTTTTAAATTTTACCACCGTTGACTACAACGACGATTATAAAACTAAAATAAAGCAGGTATTTGCTAAGCGAGAATGTGATTTAGAGCTTGTAACTTTACTGCACCCGTGGGTAGGTAAACTCCATGGCAATATGGTTAATCAGTGCTTAGCTAAGTGGAATATAAACCCAGCAAGTATTGATGTAATAGCAAGTCACGGGCAAACCATTTATCACTGCCCGCAGTCGCAGCATAACCACAAAAGCTTTACTAATGGCACCTTACAAATTGGCGATAGCGACCAAATAGCCGTTACTACGGGTATTACTACCATTGGTGACTTTAGGCAAAAACACATAGCCGCAGGAGGCGAGGGTGCACCACTTGCTGTGTATGGCGATTATTTGTATTTTTCGAGCGCTGTGGAGAGTCGGGTTTTACTAAACATGGGCGGCATAGCTAACTTAACGTTTTTACCCAAAAATGGTGATGCAAACGGCGTGTTTAGCTCCGATATTGGCCCCGGTAATACCATTATGGATGCCTACGTACAGCAACATTTTAAAGATATGCATTATGACGATGGCGCAAAAATAGCAAAAGTAGGCAAGGTAAATACACCATTATTAAATGCATTGTGTAATAACGCATTTTTTAACCTCCCAATGCCTAAAACCACAGGGCCGGAGGTATTTAACTTAGCGTATTTAAACGCCGCACAGCAGCTTACAAATACTCACCATTTAAGCCATGAAGATGTAATGGCCACCTTAAATACCTTTACTGCAACCGTAATAGCAAACGCATTAAACGAGTGTGCAGAGCGCACACAAAATTGTGTGGTGTATGCAAGTGGTGGCGGTATTCATAACCCGTTACTAATGGCGCAACTTACAGCGCTTTGTCCATGTATTAAGGCTTTTAAAAACACCGATGATTTAGGCATAAATCCCGATGCCAAAGAGGCCGTACTATTTGCCATTTTAGCCAACGAATGCCTAGCAGGAGAGCAGCAACACCTAAGTAACACCGCACAAGGTATTGCGGGAGTTACTATGGGTAAAGTAAGTTTTGCAGACTAACAACTTATAAGTCGCGTAATTTAAGTGCAGTCAGCACTAAAACAGCGATAAAAACGTAGAACCCATACTCGCAAAGTAGCTACGAACGCCCTGTGACTTGGTATGTTCAGTTTTTATTTGCTCAGGAATATAGCCTTGCTCAAATGCTTTAATGTACACATCGAGTTGCTGGCTTTCTTTTAAGGTCGTGTTTTTTCCATGCAGCATCATTTGCACTACAAAACACTGGCTTTGTGTAATGTTATTTAAAGTTAGGTTTACAGTACCAGATTCAAGGTCTGCATTGCTCAGCGTTTTTTCAGTAAAATACTGCGCCCCACGCGCACTGGGCTGCGTTGCACTTAGTGAAATAACATCGCTCTCATTTGCGCCATCAGGCAACACACATTGCAGCGTAATGTTATGCGCAGCATTGGCTTTTAGCGATAGCTTTTCATATTCCATAGCGTGGCTCATCGCCGCAGACATAGAATCATCAAATGATTGCTGTGCAAATGTTAGTTGCACTAAGGGTGTACTCATCTTACTTAGTCTTCTTGAGTCTATTCATTTATCGGATAGAGATTATCGCGGATCAAAGTTACAGATTTATGACTAATTGCATTAATTAGTACAATTATTGAGTAGTTTGATCAAAGAGGATCTTTGTTGAAGTTTTATAATGCTAGAAGGTGATTCTAGGTGATATTTCTAAAGATACGTTCTTAAATACGTTAAGTAATTTAGATATTCATTTACACCAAAATTCATTGATGGCTTGAATGTATTAAAAATTATAAATTCAATAACAATTAGCGAGCCTATTGCGCATTCATTATATTTTTAAGTTTTTATTACGATAAAAAAGCAGATACCTAATTAGCATCTGCTTTTTAATTTTTAACGAAGAATATTTAATTAAGCTTGAGGTTTAATTAAGTACTTCTCGCCTGTTGCTTGTTTAGAATAAGCGGCAATTGACTGTAAATGTAGTACCTCAGCTAATGACACTTCGTGCGTGTAGTTGCTCGCAAATGTAGTGGTAATTTCATCAGCAACGCGTTTGCGCATTTTCATTACTGTATCTGTGCCTAATTTACCTAAAGCATTAAATAACAAGAACCCGTTTACAGCCCAAGCAAAGCCAAAGTTACGGTTTAATGTAATAGGGCCGCGGTCTAGTGCGCCATAAATGTACACTTGTTTAAATGTATCAGAGCCATAAATTGTGTGCTCTTTCATATCGCGCGCAGCTGCAACTTCCATACAGTTAAGTATGTCACTTGTTAGTTGGCCGCCACCAATAGGGTCGAACGCTATAGTTGCACCGGTTTCGATTATTGCAGCTGTTAGGTCAGCAAGAAAAGTGTCGTTGCTTGAGTTAACAATATATTTTGCACCCATATCGCGCAGTAATTTTTCTTGTTCTGGTTTGCGAACAATATTAATTAAATCAACGCCATCGGCAATACAAATACGGTTTAGCATTTGGCCAAGGTTAGAAGCTGCAGCAGCATGAATAATGGCTTTATGGCCTTCAGCGCGCATGGTTTCTACCATTGCAAGTGCGGTAAGTGGGTTAACAAAAGATGATGCACCTTCTTTAGCAGTGGTCCCTTCTTTTAGCTCTAGGCAACTTTGTACATTGGCACATATAAATTGACGATACGTACCGCCGCCAATTACTGCAACGGTTTTACCCATTAATGCTTGTGCGGCTGGTGATGAGCCTGCTGCCACTACGGTGCCTGCGCCTTCATTTCCTACGGGCGTTGCTTTTCCAACACGGGTTTTAAGTGATGGCATAAATTGAGCTGGAACATCGGCAGTAATTACCGGGTCTTCATCAGTACCCGATTGCTTTGCAGTAGACATATCAGCTGCGCTGAATAAAACGCCTAAGTCTGATGGATTTAATGGTGCAGCTTCAATGCGAATAACCACTTCATCGGCATTCGGCTTTGGCATCTCGATGTTTTTTAAGGCAAGTGTTAGTTTATTGTCTTCGCTGATAGTTGAAGTAAGTTGGATATTTTTATCTGTCATAGGTGTCTCCTGCAAAGAATTAAATTTGTTAAGCCAATCACATTATTGTATTGGCGATACTGTATTAGGGCGTTTTGACCTTTGCGGATTGAAATTTGTTCAATCCAAGGAAGATTAAATCGCGGCGCGAGGTTTGTAACCAAGTGGGCTAAGTAAAAACCGAGTAACAAAGAGTTTATCGTTCCTAGAAAGAACCCAACGGGCAGCGCATGTTTGGCATTTATGCTGCGTTATCGCCTATTTATGGGGAATAACCACACATCATAGGCTCTGCCTTGCCTAAAAACCAAACATACTGCTGCAAATTAACCCACCAAAGATCAACACGCCCTAGTAATTAAAATTTAGAATAGATACTTTTATAGCTACGCGTTATTTTGCGTTTGCTGCTTGAATTTGCGCTTTCACTTTTTGCATAAATTCAGCCATATTTGATTGGCGATCGGCCTCTATGCTTTGGGCAATGGCTAATTGGCTCATTGATTCGTTCCACTCTTTCATGCCGGGTACTTGTGCAAGTACATCCCAATCAAGCTGGCTTGAGCCAAAGGCGCTAACAATGGTGTTTACGTAATAAACGTAAATGTCTGCCATTGTAAATTGCTCGCCTGCAATCCAAGGTGAAAACTTACACACGCTACTCAAAGCGGTTACGCCACGCGTTAATACTTGGCGTACTTCGGCTTTAGTTGTTTCAGGTACTTCAGCGCCTGAAAATACATAAGGGATGAACCGTCTGCTTGGCAGTTCAAAATAAAGCTCTGCCATTTTCATAATTTGACGTACAACTGCGCGCTCACCTGCATCTTTAGGATATAGCGGGGTTTGCGGGTACGACTCTTCTATAAAGTCGCAAATAACACTCGACTCTGAAATATTAAGGCCGTTAGCTGTTGTGATTGCAGGCACTTTGCCTGCAGGGCTGATTGCTAATAACTCTTCACTTCCGCCGTAAACAAGGTGTTCTTTAAATGGCAGTTGTTTGTGTAAAAGTACATGTTTAACTAGGTTGTAATAGTTGCTAGCAGCAAAACCGTGCAAAGTAATCATAAGTCAGCTTTCCATCATTAACGTGAAGATACTCATTGCCAAAAAATGCAATTTAAGTCCCTGTCTTTAGGTTGAGTACATTATTACTTGTTTTAATTTGCTTATATATAGGGGAAAATGCGAATCACTTTTGTCTTTAAGACAATAAAGCATTTTATTTAATGGAGAGGCGACTTGGATCAACTAAAAGCCATACGGTATTTTATTAAAGTGGTTGAAACGGGCAGTTTTACCAAAGCCGCAAAAGCTTTTGATGTGCCGCCTTCGTCGTTGTCACGGCGAGTTGCTGATTTAGAAAAAAGCCTAGGGGCGACGCTTTTAAAGCGTTCTACCCGCATAGTTAAATTGACCGAAGTTGGGCAAATTTACTATAACGATGTTCAGCAAATATTAAATCAGCTAGAGCAAAGCCACGAAACTGTGCGCAGTTATCAAACAACACCAATGGGGCGATTATGTATAAGCTCAATGGTGAGTTTTGGTGACAAAATATTACTGCCACTGCTTGATGAATTTAGCGCGCTATACCCCGAAATTATATTAGATGTTAGCTTAAGTGATGAGCTGTCGACACTCGGGCGTGACGATGTTGATATTGCTATTCGCGGTGGCTATGCGCCAAATGAGCGCGTGTTGGCAATAAAACTGATGGATAACGGCTTTATTCCTGTTGCGTCACCCTGCTATTTACAAAAATACGGTGTGCCCACTAATGTTATGGAATTAAAGGGCCACAGTGGCCTTTATTTTAAAACGCCAGCGGGGCCAACGCCGTGGTTATGTAAAGTGGATGAGCAATGGCACGACGTTTCTGGGCCTGCGGTCGCTATTTCAAATAACGGATCGTGGCTGGCTAAAAAAGCATGTAATGGTGAGGGCATTTTAATGTCAACTCGGTGGGCGCTCGACTCATATCTTGAGTCTGGCCAGTTGCAAGAGCTTAAGTTTGAGCATGAATTAGCGATAAGCCAAAATGCGACCATGGCGGTTTATTTGTTGTATCAAAAGCAGCGCTATTTAGTACCAAAGGTAAAAGCGGCGGTCGACTTTTTAGTACAAAGAATAAAAGAAACAGATGAAAGTGTTAAGCGAACAGAATAGTGAATTGTCGGATGGCGCTGTGCTTATCCGACCTACGCTTATTCGATTTAGATTTATGCTTATTTAATTTATTAATGGGTTGTTTGTATAAATAATAGGTAAAAAACGTCTCCTTAAGCTAAAGCTTTTAATGCTGCGACCGATAAATTACTTAATAGGGTTTAGCGATTAAGGATAATCATGGTTAATAATGCACTTGGCAGCCAGTCTAATTTAAGCACTTTACTTGCCCAATCAGTTAATAACGCTAACCAAACCTCTGTGAGTCCTTCGCTACTAACCGGTAGCGACCTTCAAGCTATTAATGATTTACAAACTAACGCCCCCAAAATATCCGATGAATTATTAAGCCAGCTAAATAACGAAACTCTTGATGAAGCACTAGCCAGTAATCAAAAAGTAGAGGACGTTTTAAAGCAGCAACTTACCTCGTTATTTACTATTTCAAGCACGCTTAACTATAAACTCTCCGATGAAGAACTTGCCCTGCGCACCGTAATAAGCTCTCAGCATGAGGGGTTATTAAAAAACGAAAACAGTACCCAATTAATTGAGCGATTAAATACGTCAGTTAAAAATATTCAGGGTGCTTATGCTAATACCAGCGATATTTTATCGAGTTTAGGTCAGCTTGGGCATGAGCAAAAAACGTTTTTAGCCTCAAGCCAGCAACGTGTTGAGCGCTCACTGAATCCATACATGGAAAGCCTTAATCGCGCAAAATACGAGGATGACGATAACTACCTGTTTGAGCTCTCGGTAAAAACTAAAGAAGGCGATGTTATAAACATTACCTTTAACTCATCGCAAGGTTATGATGAAAAAACAGGTGAAGCGATAGATGGCTTTGGCATAAGTTACGAAGTTAATGGCAATTTATCTGAGGCTGAACATGCGGCTTTAACGCAGGTTATGGCGGGTGTTGGCGAAATGGCCGATGAGTTTTTTAAAGTGAGTGAAAATTCATTCAATCCTCTTATAGTCCCAAACCAAACAGACATGAGCTTAGATTTTTTAGCGGGCTTTAATAGTGAGCAGTTAGCCGGTTTTAATGTGTCGTTTTCGACAACGCAAAATGATGCGCTTGATACTGCCCAGAACACGCTTGATTTAAGCTACTCCATTGATGAAGCATCAAACCAGCAAGCACTAGTGTTTAAAGCAGTAGGTGGGCAAAACGACATTGATTTTGCACTCGATATGTCAACTATTGGCGCTAAAGACACGCAGCAAATGCAGCAGTATTTAGCGTCGCTCGATCAAAGCCTAGAAGATAGCCGAGTAAACAGTACCGAAGACGATAAAGAGTCGGCATTTGGGCGCAAAGGCGATGAGGCAATGCAGCAAGGTTTTGCTTTGTTTAAAGGGGCTTTTGCGAGCATGTCGTCGGCTGCTGAGCGTTATAGCAATTTGGAGTCACGTGCAGATCAGCACTTTAATGACGGGCGCGCCATGGTTGCCGATTTGGTTGATAACATGATTACAAACGATGTCCGTTACCAAGGGCTAGGTAATAAAGCGCCAAATACATTGGGTGCGGGGATTTCTAAGCTCGCTGATTTTGATGCTACGTTTTCTTATGCGCTTGATAACGGCGATTATCAACCTAAAAGTACAATTGAGCTAAGCCAAGCGACTGAACAGGCCCAATTAGGGGATCTTAGAGGTGTAACGCAAAGTAAAAATGTAAGTAGCCACTTTGATTATCAATACAGTCGCCCTGATTACTACAACAAAGAAGAGAGTTATAACGTAAACACCGCCGTTAAAAATAAAGAACTTGTGGGGCTTGATCAGTCTCACGAGGTTGATGTTGATACAAAAATGTTTGAGTTTAATCCGCAAACTAATCAATACGAGCTGCAAATGGCGATGCAAGAGCAAACCATTAGCAAAAGTGACATTCGCTTAATTGATGATATTTGGCTTGAAGAAAACGAAAACAGCTACAACATGAATAAAAAAGAGCGTGTTGAGAGCGACGAAAAACAAGATGAGTTTAAAAAAACAAGCAGCCATTCTCATAATAAACTAGTTACCTTGATTGGTGATTTAGACAAGCTAGCTGGGAATAAAGACGTAAGGCGAGAATATTTAACTAACTTATCGCAAGTTAACTTTTTTATGGATAAAAAGTAACGGTTTTGAGTTGTTCACTCCACGCTCAATATTGGGTATAGTCGTTTAATACCTAAATTAATACCTAATTTAATACCTAAATTAATACCTAAATTAAGAGCAACCTTATGTTTAAACAATTAATTTTACTGTGCGCTTTAAGCATGCCGCTTGTAAGCTGCGCTGCTGATGCACCGTTCTCGGGCGGAATTACCACTGATGTACTGCTAAGCGACTACGACAAGTTTAACGAACAATACAAAGCGTTTACGCCAACAGCACAAGACATTGCCCTAATGCAAAAGCTAGAAGGCAAAGAGCTAATTGTATTATTTGGCACATGGTGCCACGACAGTGAGCGCGAAGTGCCGCGTTTAATTAAGTTACTAGATGAATCTAAAGTACAACTTGCAAGCATTGAATATGTGGCCGTAGGTTACAACAAGCAAGACGATGCAGGCATTGCAGAAGCTAACGATTTACAATACACACCTACGTTTATAGTAAAAGACGATGGTAAAGAGTCAGTACGCGTAATTGAAAAGCCAACGGGTACATTGGCACAAGATTTAACGCAGGGTTTGTAAATAGAGCTTGTTCGTATTTGGGGTTAACGATTTAGCAAATAGGTTTATAAGTTAGCTGTTGGGCTGCTATGAGTAGTCTCCTGATACTTTAATGTGTAAGGCCAAAATTTTCCCTCCTTTGGCTGAGCCAAAATAGGAATTCAGCTATGGTTTGCATATCAATTAAAACAAATAAAAAACTAATTAATCTACAAGCTCGTTATGGTGTTTCTTAATATGTCTAAGGATCTACGTAAAAATTTGATTTCTGCGATTCTTAGCCCTTTAATTGCATTACCAGTCCTTGGTTTTTGTTATTTTTATGCGGGTATAGAAAATTATACTTCTCTTAGTTCATTAATTTCAGGTGTTGGTTTTGGTGTATCAATAGGGATGGGAAGTTTATTTTATTTCTATCCTTTAATGTTCATTTACGGATTACCTATTAGCTTATTACTCCAAAAGTTAAATTTATTTAAATTACCTGTAGTTTTAATCTTAAGTATACTTCCAGTTTTTTTACTTAGTCTTTTTAGTGAATTTAATCGTGCAACATTGGTTCTTCATTTATTAGTACTTTCAATGGGTTTAACTAGTTGGCTTATATATAATAAATTAAGGTAACACCACAACAAGCGATTAATGTTACACAACTGTTTTCTTACTCGGCTTACAGCTCAGATCAAACATTATTCACTAAATAGGCTTTTTTCGAATGCTTGTGCGGCATGTGAAGAGGGTCTGTCTTTATAGTGTAATTGGTATAATGGTCTTGATAACTCGACGTTATTTGGCTGTTCTAGCCGTGTTAATTTACCTAACTGCACTAAATCCTCTGTGACTACATTTGGCAATAAAGCCACGCCCATACCTTGAGCGACGGCCCTTGCTATTGCTTCGTTGCTGCCTAATTGCATACTTTGCTCTGTTTGTACGCCATGCTCTGCTAATAACTTTACAGACATTTCTAAAGTGCCAGAGCCTGGCTCACGTAATAACCAAAACTGCTTATTTAACCATGCTTTTAAGTCTTTAGTGGGCTTACTGTTGCTGGGTATAACGACACTCATTAAATCGTTTTGCCAGTGCTTACTTATTATATGTGGCTCGGTAGGTGTGCCTTCAACCAGTGCTAAATCTATAGTACATTCAAGTAAGGCATGCTCAATTTGCGCGGTATTAGCAACTTGTACTTCTACTTTTATATGCGGGTACTGCGCACAAAATTTGGCTAAATAGGGCGGTAACCAATAGCTGGCAATGGTTGTACTAGTGCCTATAACGAGTGTACCGCGCTTAAGCCCTGTGCGTGATTTAATATCTTCTATGGCTGCTTTTTCAATGGCAAAAATGCTACGTGCATGATCATACAAGGCTTGGCCGCCCTCGCTTAAGGTAAGTTTTTTTCCTTTAGATGCACGTTCAATAAGTAGAATGTTTAACTGATGCTCTAGCTCTTTTAGCGCCTTAGAAACAGCGGGCTGGCTTATAAAAAGCGCTTCGGCTGCGCCTGAAAAGCTACCCAATTTAGCCACTGTATAAAACACCCTAAGTGCATGTAAGTTCATTGAACACCTTAAACTGTATAACCTTAGGTTATCAAATCATGATTTTAATATATTGGAGTTATATTTTGAGCTTTTTTACAATTAAGTCAACACATCAACATGGTTTAAGTGAGGGAATATTATGCTTAGCGCTATTAAAAATAGTTTTCAGCCTTTGGGTATTAATACTAAGCAATACGGCGATACGCGCTGGTGGATTGGCATGTTACTGGTTATTGTACTTGCGGGTGTTGCTATTGCGCTGAGTAAATTACCAATAATGCAAACTGCGCAATTTAGCTCACTCACTATTGGTATTGTGGTTGGTATTATTGTGGGCAACAGTGTGTTTTCGCGTATAGCTACGCGTACCGATGTAGGTGTTGATTACGCTAAAAGTATTTTACTCAAAGCGGGTATTATTTTATTTGGTTTTAGAATTACCTTTGCACAGGTAGCTGGCGTTGGTTGGAGTGGGTTACTAACCGATATTGTTATGCTCAGCGGTACGTTTATATTAGCAATTCAACTTGGCAAACGTGTATTTAAGCTTGATGAGCAAACAGTAATATTAATTGGCGCAGGTAGCTCTATTTGTGGCGCAGCAGCTGTAATGGCAACCGAGCCGGTTATAAAAGCGCAGGCACATAAAGTATCGGTAGCGGTGGCAACGGTGGTGGTGTTTGGCACGCTAAGCATGTTTGCCTACCCAATTATGTTTGATTACATGGGGCTGAGTGAGCACGCATATGGTATTTTTGTTGGTTCAACCATTCATGAAGTAGCACAAGTGGTTGCAGCGGGCACAGCTGTAAGCGCCAATGCTGCTGATACCGCCGTTATAGAAAAAATGCTACGCGTGATGATGCTCGCGCCATTTTTAGTGGGATTATCGTTTTGGCAAAGTAAAGAGCATGCAAAAACAAACAATAACGTGCATGGAGGTGTGCAAAAAACGGGTATTACCATCCCTTGGTTTGCAGTGTTATTTATTGTGGCAAGTGGTGTGCATTCACTCTCTATTATTCCTCAAGTGGCTACAAGCGCAGTTGTTTGGTTTGATAATATATTACTAACCATTGCGATGGTGGCTTTGGGTTTACGCACACATGTTGGGGCAATTCGCCAAGCGGGTATTAAACCGCTGTTACTGGCGCTGTGTTTATTTTTGTTTTTAACATTGGGTGGTTACGCTATTAATATAGGTATTGCTGAGCTGATTTAAACGTTACTTGGTAAAAGTTGATTGGCGGCTTAAATTGGCCAATCAACTTCGTTTAAGGTATCTAGCTGCGAGCTGGTATTTTCATTGCCTTGCCACTTATTAGTGTAAGCAGCGTGCGGATCAAACTGCGCGGTTTGCTTTTGTATATTAAAGTGGCGTCCGCCACGCGGGTCGACCCCTACACCTGCTATATATTGCCAATTACCCCAGTTAGCGGCTACATCGTAATCAATTAACAGTTGTTCAAAATAAGCCGCGCCATAGCGGCAATCAAGGCCAAGTTCGTTAACTAAGCAGCTTGCGGCAATTTGCCTTGATCTATTTGATATATAACCGGTCGCATTAAGCTCGTTCATAATCGCATTGACTAATGGATAGGGCGTTGAGCCATTACGCCACGCAGCAAATCGGTTTGGCATAAAGGTAGTAAGGGGTTTTGTTTGCTTTTGACCTTTAAAACTAAACAGGCTTTTACCTGCCTTAAGTGCATGCCATTTAAAATACTCCCGCCATAGCAGCTCAAATTTAATCCAGTAGGTAGACTCGTTTGTTATTTGGTTATGTTCGTACGCTTCAACTGCTTTATAAACTTGCCGCGCACTTATACAGCCAAAGGCAAGCCAAGTACTAAATTTGGTGGTGTTGTTAAAGCCATCAAGCTCGTTACGAGTTGTTTTATAAGTGCTTGGCATTACGCCTGCAAAATACTGCTTTAAATGTGTTTGCGCACTTTTAAGCCCGCCATGCATTACTGCGTTGTTATAATTAGTATGCTCATTAAGCTCAATTGGGTTTGCAGCACATAATGTTACAGGCTGAGGGAGTAAACCTTTAGGCAGAGTTGAGGTTGTTATAGGTGTGTTTATCGCCTCTACCTTTTTTTTAAATGGGGTAAAGCTTTTAGGCAGCTCGTCTAAATCAAAAGGGAGGTCGCTTTGTTGAAATAAGGTGTATTGTTGAGTTGTTTTAAATATGACATGTGGGCAATGTGCTTTTAGTCGCGCGAGTTGGCGCTGCTCATAGGTTCCAACATGTTCACTGCACACCACTTCGTCAATGTGTTGCTCAGCTATGCGCTGCTTTAAAATACTAACCGGTTCACCCTCAAGTACGTGCAGTGTTTGCCCGCGTTCAATAAGCGCTTGTTGCAGCTCAAATAAGCTTTGCATTAAAAACTGTTGTTTGTGCACGCCATATGGCTTTTGTTGATAGTTATTATTTTTAAACCAGTGCGGGTTTATAACAAATACAATATCGAGCGCACATTGCTCAGTAGCAAGTTCGCTTAAAATAGGGTTGTCGTCTATTCGTAAATCGTTTTGTAACCAATATAAAATGCGTTTGCTCATAGGTTTGCCCAGGTTTTTGTAATCATTAAGTTTACGAAGCAAAAGCGGGTAGGGATTAGTTTTTAGGTGTTTAATAGAGTTTTAAAAAGGGGGCGATAAACTTACCGCCCCTTAGTTTGTAAAAGTATTGTTTTAACTCGCTGATTTTTGTTTTGCTATCCAATCGTTTATTACATCCTCTAGCACTTCCATAGGGAGTGACCCTTGGCCGATTACGGAGTCGTGAAAGCTGCGTATATCAAACTTAGCACCGAGCTCTTTTTCGGCTTTTGCACGCAGTTCGCGTATTTTTATTTCGCCCATTTTGTACGAAAGCGCTTGGCCTGGCCATGATATATAACGATCTATTTGATCCTCCACCGCGCTTTGTGGCAAAGCAGTGTGATCTGCCAAGTAGTCAATTGCCTTTTGGCGGCTCCAGCCAAATGCATGAATACCGGTATCAACAACGAGTCTCACGGCACGCCACATTTCGTAACCTAAACGACCAAAGTCGCTGTATGGGTCTTGATAAAAGCCGGCTTCTTTACCTAAGCGTTCGGTGTAAAGTGCCCAGCCTTCGCCAAATGCTGAGTGGCTAAGTGTGCGTCTAAACTGGGGTACATCTAACTCCATTGCAATAGCGTTTTGTAAATGGTGCCCTGGTATTGCCTCGTGCAGGCTTAGCGCTTCTAAATTATACAAAGGTTGCAACTTAGGTGTTGAGGCTAAAAAGTAAGTGCCAGGGGAGCGGTTATCAGCAGGTGGCATATAAAACGCGCCGCGACTCGCTGAGCCTTTTATAGTAAAGGTGTTTCGCGGTAAATGATTAAAGTAGGTGGGTAACTTGCCATACATTTTTTGCGTAATAAAGGCTGTTTTTTCAAGCAGGTCTTGCGCGTCTGTTGCGTAAAATTGCTCGTCGGTTGCTAAAAATTCTAAAAACTCAGCATACGTGCCATCAAAACCTACTTTATCAATGATGTTTTGCATTTGCGTTTTTATACGCGCCACTTCTTTTAAGCCAAGCTCATGAATTTGCTTTGGTGTGGCATTGGTTGTGGTGTAGTAATTAACTGCATATTTGTAATACTCAAGCCCGTCTTTAACGCTTGAAATACCTGGCTCTGTTCTACAGTTCGGCATGTAATCGTTTTCAAAAAAGTCGTAAAAGTGCTGATAAGCCGGGACTACTTTTGAGCTAATTAAGGCTTTTGCTTTGTTTTGGTATGTGGCCTTTTGCTCTGCTGTAAACGTATTTGGTATACGTGTAAAGGGCTCGTATAAGGCACTGTTTTCAGGTTGCTTAACAATATGAGCGTTAATGCTCTGGCTGTAATTTTCAAATGTTTTGCAGTAGTGCGTATACCCCAGTTCAATTCCTTCCTTCATCAAGTTAATGTTTTCTTGGTTAAAGCGAGGGTAGTCGGCAAGGCTTACTAAAAATGCGTTGTAATCATCAGGTGTTAAAAATGCCATATTAGCTGGTGCTTCGGCAAAGTAGGTATGCCAGCCACTTAAAAAGTTAACCTGAAAATACTTATCTTGAAAAAGGTAGCTTTGCTGCTCTGTTTCTCGCTCGTATTTAAATAAGCGGTAGTTCATTAGCTGCTCGTTGTTGAGCGTTTTTGGGTCAATGCTGGCTAAGCTTTTTAGTACGCTGTTGTTATAAGCTTGGCGCTCAGCAATGGCTTGCTCGCTCCAATTTGGCAATGTACCGTTTGGCTTCCAGCCATCTGGGTCGGTTCGAAAAAATATTTTTTCAGCTTTGGCGTTTTGCCAATGGTTATCAATAATGGTTTTTAAATCTGTATTGCTATCGGCTGCGCTCGGCAGTGATGCTACAGCTAAGCAAATAGCTAAAATTGTTTTTTTAAACATATTATTCTCATTTTTAGCGCGTTAATTTTTATTAGTTTACGCACATATGTTATTTTTGTTTCTAAGATAATAACAAGTTAACTTTATTAATGCGCTTAATTTTATACCTGTATCTATTGGTTTTACTTTTTGATTGAACAAATTTCACCGCTGAAGTGAGTGGGCCACTAGTTTATTGTTTTATCAGCGTTTAGAATGATTAAAACTAATTATAAAAAATGACCGTCATGTTTAATAAAGTAATAACGCTGATTGATGAAGCTAATAACCAAGATCCTAATATTGAGCAGCACAATGGAGAATGTTTTCCAAAAGAGTATTTATACTCACAGCGTATGAGCGAAATGCTAACTCGCTTTAAACCTGATGCCGATGCACTCATGCAAATTGCAGTGCGTGCACAGCATATTCAGCGTTGGAAATCGCCACGTAGTGACTTTGAAATGAACAAGCAGGGTTATCATCAATGGCGCAGTGCACTTTATATATTTCATGCGTCACTAGTTGTTGAATTAATGAAACAAGCTGGGTTTAACGATACAGACCAAAACCGTGTTTATAATGCAGTTGCTAAAAAAGATATTAAGCGCAATCCAGATAGCCAATTAGTAGAAGATGTAGCGAGTTTGGTGTTTATTGAACACTACATGCTTGGGTTTGCCAGTGCAAAACCAGATTACAATGAAGAAAAATGGATTGGTATTATTCGCCGTACATGGCAAAAAATGTCAGATGAAGCGCATGAGTTTGTACTTGCAGGTAATATTAAATTGCCAACGCCACTTGTTGGGCTTATTCATAAAGCGCTTGAATAAAGTAGTGTAAGCTAGGTATTAAAATAAAAAGGATTTTTAGAATGTTATGCCCACGTACAAATGCCTCTCTTGAGCCATTATTAATTGGCGGTATTACTGTTTACACTTCAGTGCAAGGCGGCGTATTTTTTGATAACAGCCAAATTTTTAAGTTTAGCTCGCCAGCGTTAAAGCATGGTCAGGTATTACTTAAACATTTAAGTAATTATATTGAAGGTGAGGGCGATGTCTCAATGCGAGTAAATTGTCCTAAATGCCCAAGTATTGTGATGATGCGCCGGTATTTTTCACCGCTTAAAGTGGTTGAAATAGACGAATGCCCAGGTTGTGCAGGCATATGGCTTGATAGCGGTGAACTGGCAAAAATACACGAAAACCATTTAACACCTAAAGAGCGAAAGCTATTAGCTCATGAAATGGCCACCAATCATGGCTTTATAACTATTAAATCACCTACTTCTAGGTTTACGCCAACTAATAAAAATAAAAGTGCACATGAAACCACCGTTGAGAACTTGGTGCGCTTAGCTTTACTTGGTTTGTAACTCTTAATAACATATTAAAACAAAAACGGCGTACTAAAAAGTACGCCGTTTTTATTGTAATAAACTAACTCTTGAAAAGTTTATTTATTACGGTTTTCTTTAGCAAATGCACGTATTTTACGCTTTTGCGACAGTGTTACTTTATTAACACGACCAGCAAATGGGTTTTCACCTTCTCTAAATTCGATTTTGATAGGTGTGCCCATAATTTTAAGCGCTTTACGGTAGTAGTTCATCAGGTAGCGTTTATAACTATCTGGTAAATCTTTAACTTGGTTACCGTGAATAACAATACGTGGTGGGTTATAACCACCGGCATGCGCATATTTGAGCTTAACACGACGACCACGAACAAGTGGCGGCTGGTGATCGGCTTGAGCCATGTCCATAATACGACGTAACATTGCAGTACTTATACGTTTAGTCGCTGATTCATACGCTTCGTCAACAGACTCGAATAAATGACCAACACCTGTACCGTGTAGTGCAGATATAAAGTGTAGGCGTGCAAAGTCAATAAAGCCTAAACGGCGATCGAGCTCTGATTTAATACGATCTTTAACGTAATCGTCTAAGCCATCCCATTTGTTCACTGCAATTACCAATGAACGACCTGAGTTAAGAGCAAAGCCTAATAAGCTTAAATCTTGATCTGAAATACCATCGCGAGCATCAACAATCAATAACACAACGTTACAATCTTCGATTGCTTGAAGCGTTTTAATTACAGAGAACTTTTCAACTACGTCGCTTACTTTTTTACGCTTACGAACACCTGCGGTGTCAATTAACACATACTCTTTTTCATTTCGAGTCATCGGAATGTAGATAGAGTCACGTGTTGTACCTGGCATGTCGTATACAATTACGCGATCTTCACCCAGTATACGGTTTGTAAGCGTTGACTTACCAACGTTAGGACGACCAATAATCGCAAGCTTTACAGGTTTGTCTGCAAATGCCTGGTGATCGGTATCGCTGTCTTCATCTTCTTCGTAAAGATTAATAAGCTCTTCGTCATCGCCTGTTACGTCTTCGTCTTGTGCAGCTAATTCAGCAATAAGCGGCTGAAGTGTTTGC
Organism: Pseudoalteromonas sp. NZS71_1; assembly: GCF_015864305.1. NCBI lineage: Bacteria > Pseudomonadati > Pseudomonadota > Gammaproteobacteria > Alteromonadales > Pseudoalteromonadaceae > Pseudoalteromonas > Pseudoalteromonas sp. NZS71_1. Next base: position 68,546 of record NZ_JADYXM010000017.1, read on the forward strand.
TCAAGTAATAACGTAATACCACGGCCATGCGATGCAGCAATGTGATGAATTTCACCTAATGATAATTGGTAAAATTCAGCACAGTTTGAATCTGCATCAATACCATCGGTTTTATTGGCAACAACAAAACACTTTTTATCTTGTTTACGCAAGTGATTAGCAATTGCTTGGTCAGCTACGGTCATACCTACACGAGCATCTACTAAAAACAGAACAATGTCGGCTTCTTCAATAGCTAGCAGAGATTGATCTGCCATTTCGATTTCGATGCCTTCTTCTGAGCCATCAATACCGCCCGTGTCTACCACGATAAATTCATAGCCATCGTAACTAGCTTGGCCATATTTTCTATCTCGTGTTAAACCTGGAAAATCGGCTACGAGTGCATCACGAGTACGTGTTAAACGGTTAAATAATGTGGATTTGCCCACATTGGGTCGCCCAACTAGAGCGATCACGGGAAGCATAAACTACCTCTTTAAAAAACAACAAAAGGCTTCGCAGTGCGAAGCCTTAAAAAAACCATATGACTATTAGTAACTTAGTTTGGTATTTTTACCATACTAACTTCACCATCACGGGTGTATAAAATTAGCTTATCGTCGGCAACAACTGGCTCAACAAAAAAGCCCGAGCTGTCAAAGTCTTCACGAGATACTAGCTCGCCAGTTTCTTTATTTAGCCAATGTAGGTTACCTTCTTGGTCGCCTAAAGCTAAGTGGCTACCTGCAACTGCAGGGCCTGTTAGGTACCAACCGCGTAGAGCGGGTTGGCTCCAACGTTCAATACCTGAATTTTTATCTAATGCGTAAATAACACCATCGCTATCTACTAAATAAATTGTTTGTGCATCCATCGCAATTTCGCGGTAGCTGCTGTACTCGCGTTTCCATACAACATTGCCAGAGCGAATATCTACAGCGGCTAAGTTACCGTTGTAAGCTATAGCGTAAGCGTATGGACCGCTAATAAGTGGTTGAGTGTCTACGTCAACTAGGCGTTCAAATTCTGATGCGCCTTTAGCAACCGCAATTTCTGCGCTCCATGCTGAGTAACCACTGTCTGAAATTAATACGCTTAGCTTGCCTGTTTCAAGGCCTACTAATACACCACCGTTAGCAACGGTTGGCGAGCTTTGTCCGCGTAATGTTAGTGGTGGAACTTCTTGTTCAAAGCTCCAACGCTCTTCGCCTGTATCTGGGTGAAGGGCTAACAATTTACCAGAGCCTAAATTTACAAATATTAAGCCATCGCCTGCTGTTGGTTTAGACAGAGATTCGCCTGGTACGTTTTTACGCCAAACTTCTTCACCAGTTTCGCGATCAAGAGCAATAATAAAGCCGTGTTCAGAACCAATATAAATTTTACCATAGGCTTGCAAAATACCACCTGATAATTTTGCATTACCGTTGTCAGCCCAAGGCCAAAACGATAAATCTTGGCGTACATCGGTTTCCCATTTTGTATCGCCATTATCAAGCGAAAGCGCTTCTACTTGGCCTTCGCGGCTAGCAACATACACAGTATCTTTGTAAACTGCGGGTGTTAAACGAGAAAAATAATGCTCTACGCCATCACCTACAGATTCTTGCCAAACAACGTCAGTTTCAAATTGGTTTACAATTTCAGGAAGTACTAGTTCATCTTCATCATCACTTGATGAACAACCCATCAATGTTGCCATACATAGGGCAAGGGCTGCTGTTGTAAATTTTTTCATGCCTAAAACCTTATGCCGCTGGGCTAGTTACTGCTAGGTCATCTAACTTAATTTGTAATAGTGGGTTACTTGTTAATCCACCCGCATCTATTGCTGCTTGGTATGCAGTACGTGCTTGATCTTTATTACCTTGCTCAGTGTAAATATCGCCTTTAAGCTCGGCCACGTTTGCATTGAACGCTTCAGGTAATGGTGCATTTAATGTTGTTAATGCATCGTCATATTTAGTTTGCGCAATTTGAACACGTGCTAAACGTGTAATCGCAATTGCTTTTAATTCTGTATTTGGCGTATTAGACACAACCCAGCTTAGCTTTTCGCTTGCTACGTCTAGTTTTTTCGCTTCTACTGCGTCTTTTGCAGCAACGAATGCAGCAAGTGTTGCGTAGTTTGTGTCTTTATTTTCGCTAATAAACGCATCAGCTGAAGATAATACATCGTCGCTTTCAACAAGTGTTGTATATGAATCTGATGCTTTTTCAGCGGTAGTAATTTGGTTTTGGTTATATGCTTTCCAGCCATATAAGCCACCTAGGCCAACAAGTATACCTAGCGCAAGTGAAATGCCGTTTTCACGGAAAAAGCGTTTAATGGCTTCTGCTTGTTGTTCTTCTGTTGAATAAATATCCATTCTTACCTCTAATGTTCGCTTAGCCGTTAATAAGCTCAGCTAATAGCGCTTTAGCTTGTTCTAATTCTAATGTGACTTGTTCTTTACGCTCGCGTAAATACTTGATGGTCACAACGCCTTTTTCTAATTCATCTTCACCAATAATCACTGCAACAAGTGCATCGCTTTTATCAGCACGTTTTAATTGTTTTTTAAAGTTGCCGCCGCCCGCATGTACCATAACGCGTAAACCCGGTACGTCTTTACGTAGTTGCGCTGCAATTGCAGGAGCTTGAATGCTTGCTTTGTCGCCCATTGCTGCTAAATATACATCAGCATTACGACGAATGTCACCTACACACTCAAGTGCTTGTAGTAATAATACTAAGCGCTCTAGACCCATTGCAAAACCGACTGCTGGCGTTGCTTTGCCGCCAAGTTGTTCAACTAAGCCATCGTAACGTCCGCCAGCACATACAGTGCCTTGTGCACCTAAACTGTCGGTTACCCATTCAAATACAGTGCGGTTGTAGTAGTCTAAACCACGTACTAACTTTTCATTAACCGTATATGAGACGCCAGCAGCGTCTAAACGTTCACATAAATTTGCAAAATGTTCTTTTGATTCAGCATCTAAATTTTCAGACAATTTAGGCGCATCAGTTAAAATTGCTTGTACGTCTGGGTTTTTGCTATCAAGTACGCGTAATGGGTTTGAATACATACGACGTTTTGAGTCTTCATCAAGCACATCAATGTGTTGCTCAAGGTAGGCTACTAACGCATCACGGTAATCTGCACGCGCTTCGTTAGACCCTAAAGAATTTAGCTCCAAACGAACGTGCTCAGTAATACCAAAAGCTTCCCATAGTTGCGCTGTTAATAAAATAACTTCTGCGTCTATATCTGCTGTAGCAATACCAAATGTTTCTAAACCAAATTGGTGAAACTGACGGTAACGACCTTTTTGCGGACGCTCGTGACGAAACATTGGACCCATGTACCAAAGGCGTTGTTCTTGATTATATAGTAAGCCATTTTGGTTGCCAGCACGTACGCATACTGCGGTGCCTTCTGGGCGAAGTGTTAATAAGTCGCCATTGCGATCGGCAAAGGTGTACATTTCTTTTTCTACTATATCGGTAACTTCACCAATAGAGCGTTTAAATAAGTCGGTTGATTCTACAATAGGAAAACGAATTTCTTGATAACCGAACGATGCTACTGTCTCGCGTAAAATGTTTTCTACTTTCTGCCAAACTTGTGTATCGCCCGGCAGACAATCGTTCATACCGCGAACTGCCTGAATTTGTTTTGCCACTGATAAATCCTAAATGCTGTTTTTTTGTGTAATGAAAAATGCTTACACAACAAGAATGCTAAAAATTGACCCGCCATTATATACCCAAACCACCCCAAGATGCGAGTTTCAGTTGGAATTAAAAGCGATTTAGGCAAGGCATTGATTGAAAGTAATAGTGGTTCTATTGTTAAAATCAATAACGCAGTATAAATCGCTTTTAAACCAACCCGTTGGGTGTTTCACAGACACTTACTCTCATCGTTGTTACTTTTTAAAAGGGATTGCCATTCTTGCAAAGTAACGCCTTGATATTAAGAGCCTGTGAAACGCTGAATTCTGTATCTTGGGGTCGTTTGGGTATCCACTAGCTATAAAGGTAAACGCCAAACACCGCTGTTTGGCGCTTTATGCGGTATTTATTCGACTATTTTTATGTCAATCGGTGTTTGGTTCTGCTTTTTTTCTATAAAGTCGCGTACATAACCTTCAAGCTGGTCAACAATGTTGTTGTTATCAATGCGCGCTTTTTGGCGTTCGCCATTTATATACAAACCAGAACGACGATTTGCACCGGCAAGCCCTATATCACTCACAAGCGCTTCACCTGGTCCATTTACAACGCAACCAATTACCGAAACTGACATAGGTTCGATAATATCCTCTAAGCGCTCTTCAAGTTGGTTCATGGTGCTTACTACATCAAACTCTTGGCGTGAGCAGCTAGGGCAGGCAATAAAGTTAATTCCACGCGAACGAATGCGCAATGAATTTAAGATATCAAAGCCGACTTTAATTTCTTGAACAGGATCGGCAGCAAGTGATACACGCAGGGTATCGCCAATACCTTCGGCAAGAAGCATACCTAAACCTACTGCAGATTTAACAGAGCCTGAGCGCATGCCGCCCGCTTCGGTAATACCTAAATGCAGTGGTTGGTCTATTTCTTTAGCGAGTAAGCGATATGCACCTACCGCTAAAAATACGTCAGATGCTTTTACCGATATTTTAAATTGGTCAAAATCAAGGCGGCGCAATATATCTACATGGCGCATTGCTGATTCTAATAAGGCTTCTGGTGTTGGTTCGCCGTATTTTTCTTGTAAGTCGCGCTCTAGTGAACCGCCATTTACACCAATACGAATAGGAATGTTATGCTCGCGTGCTGAGTCTACTACGGCTCTAATACGCTCTTCGCTACCTATATTACCCGGGTTTATACGCAGGCAATCAACGCCGTATTTTGCCACTTTTAAGGCTATACGGTAATCAAAGTGAATATCGGCTACTAGCGGAATAGTCACTTGTTCTTTAATACTTTTAAACGCTTGCGCAGCGTCCATAGTCGGTACTGATACACGGACTATGTCGGCACCTGCATCTTGTATTGCCTGTATTTGTGCAACAGTTGCATCAACATCCATGGTGTCGGTGTTGGTCATTGATTGCACTGCAATAGGGGCACCATCACCAATAGGTACGTTACCTACATTGATTCGGGTGGATTTTCTGCGTTTAATTGGGGATTCTGAAAACATAGCGACTACTCTGCTAGTGGTAATGTAAATTTGGCTAAACGGTTTTGAGGAAATGCAGAAACATCTACAGGTTCACCGTTTAAAGTAATGTCTACAGCGTCATGCTTACCAAGCACAACTGAAAAAGGAGGCGTACCGCTTACGGTCATAATGTAGCCTGCTTTTTTAACGCCGAATGCTATTTTTTCACCTTCGCCGTCGTAAATTTCAACCCAACTTTCGCCATTAAAGTTCATGACAATTGTACTGCTAGCATCTTCTTGACTTGCGTTGTTAGAAGCAATAGGAGCTGTTTCTTTAACTATTTCTGGGCTTGTTGATGTTTCACTAGACGTGCTTTGTGATTCTAATAATGATTCATCGTCAATTTCGGCTTGTTGCTGTTGCTCTGAAATACTGGGTTGAGCGGCTTGGCGCTCGCTCATTTTTGAGTTGGCAACGTTTATGTTACTCGTTTGCTCTTCAATAGGTGTCGCGTTTTGCCAAAACCATAAAGCAGATGAGCCAATAACAATCGCTAAAATTAAATAGCTAAAAAACATTAAACGACTGTCGTTTGCTTCTTTTTCTGTACGGCGTGAAAAACTCTGCATATTAGCGGGTTTAGCCGGCTCCGGTGGGGCTGGCATCATTGCTAATATAGGTGCGCTATCTACTTTTAATTCACGGCAATAGTTTTTTATATAGCCTTTAACAAAAGTAATAGGGCCGAGTAATGTAAATTCATCATTTTCAAGGCGTTTAATTTGAAGTTCAGACAGCTTTAACGGTGCAGCAATAGTCGCTATGCTAACGTTCGCTTGTTCTCTGTGATTTTTTAATATCTGGCCTACAGTTGGCTGTTCGCTCTGTGTTTGCGTATTTTCTTCATTCATAATGTGTATGAGTCTGGATCCACTAGTAAAAGTTTGTGCCCTGGTTTTAGTGCTATATCAGGACTTAATTTATTCCATCGCATTAATTCATCAATTAATACATGCCGCTGGGTAGCTATATCGTAAAGGGAATCACCAGCTTTAATTTCGTAATAAATATTTGGATCGTTTAGGTATATTTTACTTCCATTCATTACCCGATCCGACTCTTTTAGACCATTCCATTGCAGGAGCTTTTGTAGTTTAACATTGTATCGCACCGAAATGCTAAATAGGTTTTCGCCAACAGCAATTACGTGAAATGGCACGCGTAAAGGCGATACTTTAGGGTTAAGCATTGGGAGCTCTGTTTTTTGTACTGCTTCGTAACTTTTAAATTCAATATCTGCATCATTTTGATAGCTGCTATTTTCAAATACAGTTGTATTTTTAGTCGCTTCGTAGAATACCACGTCACTACTATTTTTTTGAGCGGTAACTGCAGGAACTGAATTACTATAGTTACTAGTTTGCTGCGAATTAAACTGGCCTGTTTTAGGTGCGCCAAACGAAATTATTGTAACTTCGTCATCAGCTTTAGTTGGTTGCTTTGCTGCTATAGCTTCTTTTTGAGGTTCGTAAACGGGCTTAGCTTTTTTAGGTGCAGCTACTACGGAATCTGCAGAGTCGTGCTCAGTAGTAAGTGCAAGCATAACAGCCGATGTATCGGTAGGTTTGCTTGGTGCGACGACTTTAGGAACTTCTTCTTTTTGAGTTGTTATTTGTTTTGCTATTACGGCTGTTTCATCGGCTTCCTTACTGACCGTGTTTTGTACCGCCTTAGCTTGCTTTTCTCTTACTATAACTGGATTTACATCTTGGTTATTTGCTATTGCGATCTTTTTATCTGTTTTTTGCTCGTCGTTTGTTACCAAGCTTGTTGAACCGTCTTGTGGTGAACGTTTCTTTCTGATTACTTTTATTTTTGGTTTTGAACTAACGTGCGCGCCGCTTTCGTCGTTTTTTAGTTCTTTTAACTGCGCTTTGCGGTATTTTTCTCGCAGTATTTCAAACTCATTAAAACGTGTTCTTTTCTCTTTTAATGCATAGGCTTCGTTACTGCTAGAGTAAGTTTGTAAAATAGTGCTGGAAATTTTTTCAGCCTCTTCTATTCTGCCCATTCTGTTTTTTACAAGGTAGCTAAGCATTAATGCGCGAGAAGATACTCGACCTGTGCTTTCGTAGCGTTTTAAAAGTTCACTGGCTTTGTATAAGTCACTTTTTGCGTAATACAGCGCTGCTAAACTAATTAACGTAGATGTACGCTGAGAGCTGTGATTAAGTGCCTGTTGAAAGTAACTTTCTGCATTTTCGAAATCATCAAATTCAATAGCACACAAGGCTAAATTTTCGTAACTTTCGGCAACGCGAATATAGCTTGGTACTTCAATGGCTTTTAAAAATTGATCCGTAGCACGATCGTATTCATCAATGCCACATAAAAACACACCGTAGTTATTAAGCGTATTAGGATCGTCAGGCTTTATTTCGAGTGCTTTTTGGTAGGCTTTATCAGCTAGCGGGTTTTCGCCTACTTGTTGATAGTAATAAGCAAGAGAGTAATGTACTTCAGGTAGGTCAGGAGCAAATGCAGCTGCACGTTCTAAATTGTATTTGGCTTGAGAGTTATTACCCGTTTTTAAATACTGTAAGGCTAAAGCAATTCGTGTTCGTGCTGCGCCAGTATTATTAATTTTATTTTCGACGACGGGCTTATTACTGCCGTTATAACTACTTTCGCTAACACAGCCACTTAAGGCAAGTGTTGATAGTGTTATAGCAAGTATAGATCGCATTACCTTATCTCTTTATTTTTAGTCCATGGCGCCTATCTTACCTAAAACCTTTAGTCTTGCATCATTTATTTAAAAATAAACAACTTAACCACCCTACATGACTAATTCACATAGGGTGGCTACAGATTATGCTTGGTGGATATTAACGCTAATTGCGTTATCGTCACGCATTTTCTTTTTAGCTAAACGTTTAGTACGGTCAACTACGTCACCTACTAACTGTCCGCAAGCAGCGTCAATATCGTCACCGCGAGTACGACGAACAATACAGGTAACGCCTGCTGCTTGTAATACTTTTGAAAAACGGTCAATACGGCTATTGCTTGAGCGCGTGTATTCATTACCCGGGAATGGGTTAAACGGAATAAGGTTTACCTTACAAGGTGTGCCTTTTAACGTTTGCACTAATGCATGCGCCTGATCGGTGCTGTCGTTAATACCGTTAAGCATAACGTATTCAACCGTTACATCTTTATTTGCTTTTGAGCCATCGATATAACGACGACATGAGGCTAAAAACTCTTCAATAGGGTACTTTTTATTAACTGGCACTAAAATGTCACGCAGCGCGTTATCGGGTGCGTGAAGTGAAATAGCCAGTGCTACGTCAATTTTCTCTTTTAGTAAATCAAGTGCAGGTACAACGCCTGAAGTACTTAATGTTACGCGGCGCTTAGATAAACCAAAGCCCCAATCGTCCATCATTAGTTCCATTGCTGGCACTACGTTTTTAAGATTAAGTAAAGGCTCGCCCATACCCATCATTACAACGTTAGTTACTGGGCGCTTTTCGCTATGACCATCAAGGCCTATATCTTTAGCTACACGCCAAACTTGACCAATAATTTCAGATACTTTTAAGTTACGGTTAAAGCCTTGTTGAGCAGTAGAACAAAAAGTACATTCAAGAGCACAACCCACTTGTGATGATACACATAACGTAGCGCGCTCTTTTTCAGGGATCCAAACGGCTTCTACTTCTTGGCCGCCTTCCAGAATAAGTGCGTACTTAATAGTACCGTCGCTTGCTTGTTGGCGCACAGTGATTTCTGGCGCTACAATTTCGCACTCAGCTTTAAGTTTTTCTTTAAGCTTTTTATTTACGTTGCTCATATCGTCGAAGTTATCTACGCCAAAATGATAAATCCATTTCATCACCTGGTCACTACGAAACGGCTTTTCACCGAACGATGCAAATAGCTCGCGCATTGCTTCTCGGTTTAAATCTAATAAGTTAATCTTTTTTTGCTCGGTCATGAAACAACCTCAATCGGTGACGGTGGAGATAAAATTTACGAGGACGAATTGTACACAATTCACTCACTTTAATCATTAAGTAAAACATCATGAGTTTCTGATTAATACTTTACGTAATGACTAAAAAAGGGCCCGAAAGCCCTTTTCAATATGTTAACGAATTCGAATTAACGAGTACGTGAACAAAGCTCTTCGTCAGCGAAGAAGTACGCGATTTCGCGAGCAGCAGATTCAACAGCGTCAGAACCGTGAACAGCATTTTCGTCGATGCTATCAGCGTAGTCTGCACGTAAAGTACCAGCTAGTGCTTCAGCAGGGTTAGTAGCACCCATGATTTCACGGTTTTTAAGAACAGCGTTTTCGCCTTCAAGAACTGTAACCATTACTGGACCAGATGTCATGAAAGATACTAAAGCACCGAAGAAAGGACGTTCGCTATGTTCAGCGTAGAAACCTTCAGCTTTCTCTTGTGAAAGGTGAACCATTTTAGCTGCAACGATTTTAAGGCCAGCAGATTCGAAACGGTTGTAGATAGCGCCAATGTGGTTTTTAGCAACTGCATCAGGTTTTACGATTGAAAAAGTACGTTCTAAAGCCATCTTTATGCTCCAATAATTTTAAGTAAAAGTGTGAATATTAACGGGCGCGAATTATACGCGTTTTAAGTGAAAAATCCTAATTTTATTAAAAACCAGTTTGGTTGCCGTTTTGTGATCTCGATCAAACGCAAATTATTGACCGCATTTATACTGCCGCGCTTCTGTTTACTTATTTGTTAATGAATAATCTGAATTCTGCTTAGGATAGATTTATTTTTCAGAGTTCAGGTTAACTACTTATGCAACTGGCTTAAACCCAGTTTGATGTATGGAGCGCACATGCCACCCGTTATTTCCTCAATGCCTTTTATTCCTGAATTATTATGCCCCGCAGGCAGTTTGAAAAACATGCGCTACGCATTTGCTTATGGCGCAGATGCGGTTTATGCGGGGCAGCCTCGTTATAGTTTGCGTGTGCGTAATAATGAGTTTGATCTAGATACTCTGAAAGTAGGCATTAGTGAAGCGCATGCGCAAAATAAAAAGTTTTATGTTGTGTCTAATATTGCGCCGCATAATGCCAAAGTTAAATCGTATTTACGTGATATAGAACCTGTTATTGCGATGCAGCCCGATGCGCTGATTATGTCAGACCCTGGTCTAATTATGCTTGTTCGTGAAAAATGGCCGGCCATGCCAATTCACTTATCGGTGCAAGCAAATGCGGTAAATTACGCGAGTGTACAATTTTGGGCAAAGCAGGGGATTGAACGCGTTATTTTATCACGGGAGCTATCGCTCGAAGAAATAACAGAAATACGCACACTCTGCCCAGACACCGAACTTGAAGTGTTTGTACATGGTGCGCTTTGTATGGCGTATTCAGGGCGTTGTTTACTCTCTGGTTATATAAACAAGCGCGATCCAAATCAAGGCACGTGTACTAATGCATGTAGATGGGATTATGATGTAAAACCTGGGGTTGAAAACGAAACCGGCGAAATGGTGCATAAAATTGACCCAAAACAGGTTATTCCTACACTGGGCGAAGGCGCGCCAAGTAACGATGTATTTATGCTAGAGGAACAAGGCCGCCCTGGTGAGTACATGCCTGCATTCGAGGATGAGCACGGCACCTATATTATGAACTCAAAAGATTTACGCGCAGTGCAATACGTAGAGCAGTTAACAAAAATGGGTGTACATAGTTTAAAAATAGAAGGGCGTACTAAGTCATTTTATTATGTAGCGCGCACAGCACAAGTTTATCGCAAAGCAATAGACGACGCAGCTGCGGGTAAACCATTTGATACTAACTTATTTAAAACTCTCGAAAATCTAGCGCATCGTGGTTATACCGAAGGCTTTTTAAAACGCCACGCTCACCAAGATTATCAAAACTATGAGTACGGTCATTCTGTATCAACTAAACAGCAATTTGTAGGCGAGGTGCTAGGACGTAGCGAAAATGGCTTAGTTGAAATTGACGTTAAAAATAAATTTTGTACAGGTCACTCCTTAGAGCTTATGACACCACAAGGTAACATTACTTTTAAGCTTGAATATATGGAAAACAAAAAGGGGGAAACTATTAGCGATGCTAAAGGCTCTGGTCACATTGTAAAAATACCGCTAAATGAAGGCATTAACTTAGCGCACGCTATTTTAATGCGTAATCTTGATGAGCATCAAGATACTCGTAATCCATTTAAACAACCTAGTTAGCCTTTTTAGTAACTGCTCAGACCATTTTATTATCTAATATAGTCAGTAAAGTAAAATTGAGCAGTTATATTTTCTACACTCCCTAATAAAATAACTAACCTATATTTATGTAAATGCCATTTATGAAACCTATATTGCCAGTAATGCTTATTTATAAAATTTAAAAAGCGAATATACTAGGCCTTCACATTTAACACGTGTTGTTAAAGCGCTGAACACAATTACTTTTTTGTTTTTAAAGGAATCATTTTAGTATGTGGATAATTTTTGCATTACTCGCAACCGTTTTTTTTGGTGCTCGAGGAATAATGTACCAATGGACGTCGCAAAAAAAGATTAACCGTAATCTATTATTATTCGGTGTTTTTTTTGTAGGCTTCATAATTAGCGCGCTAGGTACTGTAATATTTGAACACACATGGTACGGCTGGGCTGACATTACTGTTGGGCTCGCTTTAGGTTTTGGATCTTTTGCAGCTAATGGGTTTTTGCACAAAGGGTTTTCGGCCGGAAAGGCGTCTTTAATTAGCATCCTGTCGGGGTTAACGCCTTTATTTGTACTTTTATTTGCCTTTTTATTATGGCAAGAGACCTTAACTGTTGTTCAATTAATCGGCTTTTTTATTATTTTTGGCGGTCTTTATATTATTCGCTACTCCAGCGATATCTCATTAAGTAACTTACAAGGCGCGCAATGGGGATTACTCGCGGCACTGTTCTTTGCATTTAATGATTTAATGGGTAAGCAATCAACGCTTCTTGAGGCGGATACGTTTGCAACTTTAACGTCTATGTTTGGTTTTGGTAGCTTTCTTTTTGCCGTTAGTTGGTTAGTAAAGCGTAAAAAAATGCTAGCAGAGCAAGGCAGCTCCAAAGCATATTGGTCTGCCGGTAAAACATTTTCGTGCGGGTTACTTATTGGTTTAACTAATGTGGCTGGCATGGTTGCAATAATATCGGCTTTTGCTATTGGTAATACAGGGCTAGTTTCAGCGATTTCAGGTATGAATATTTTAATTATTTTGTTGTACTCACGCATCATTCTAAAAGAGTCTTTTACACGCCAAGAAGTTATAGGATTAACAACGGCATTTTTAGGTGTAATCGTACTAAGGCTTAGTTTTTAAAAGATGAATTAGCTTAATTACTTTGCTGTGAAAAGCCTACACTGCTACATTTTAGTAAAGTGTTGCAGTGTATACTCTATAAGTAATCGCACTCGATAAGGGATTTGTTTTCTGTCGCGATAAAGCATAGAAAATGGCTGCCCTTTGCTTTGCCAATCAGGAAGAATACGTTTAATCTTTCCGGCTTTAATAAGTGGTAATGCTATATAATCAGGGATATAGCTAATACCCACACCAGATTCAACGGCTTGTTTCATCATTTGAATTTCATCAACTTCTAATCGAACATGTTTGTTTGGATTAAAACTGTACTCTTCACTCGTTTGCTGATTTTTTAATTGCCACGGTACCAACCCAACGCACGTAACTTTTGGTTGCTCTTCTAATTGCTCAGGATGAGTGATGGATTGATAATCATAGTCTAAATGAGTACATAATATATTGTGAGTAAGCTTAAGCTCCCTAATAACCCAATTATCAATGGCAGGATTTCTTACTCTAAACGCTATATCAATCCCTTCTTTTTCAATATCAATAAGGTTATTTGAAAAGCGTAAATCTAGTTGAATATCGGGATACTGCAGTAAAAAATCACAAAAAATAGCACTTAAAAAATGTTTACCCATGTAAATGGGTGCACAGATCCTAATTTTCCCTTTAGGTTGGTCTTTCTCATCACAAAGTGCTTGCTCTATACACTCTACTTCATCGAATAGTTTACGATAGCGATCGTAATATAACTCGCCAGTATGCGTAAGTGTAACTCGATGGGCATCTCGATTTAGTAACGTTAATTGAAGTGCTTGCTCTAATAAACGTATTCTACGGCTCAAAGTTGATAGTGACATATCAAGGCTTATTGATGCTTTTTTAAAGCTACCTAGTTTTACTATGGTGCAAAAGTAACGTAAATCATCGAGAGAATAACTAGCTGCCATCAGAACTACTTTATTGTTTAGGATATAGGCAATATTAACAGCGACGCTTTAAAATTTCATTAGAGAAGCCAGAAGTTTTTATTGATAAAGATCAACAAAGAAAAAGTCAATAAAATGCATAATTTAACGCTGTTAATCATATAATTTAAAATAAAGCAGTAAAGGCTCTATTTTTCTTCAGTTCTTGTTTTATATGAATTTTAATTAACGAGGCTAGAAAATGGCTCTACTCATAAATAACAAATGCATTAACTGCGATATGTGTGACCCAGAGTGCCCTAATGAGGCTATTTATATGGGCGCTAAAATATACCAAATAGATGCTAGTAAATGTACTGAGTGTGTAGGGCATTATGATAAACCTACTTGCGTGAGTGTTTGCCTTATTGACTGCATAAAGCCCGATCCGAATAAGCGTGTAACCTTGGACGAACTAGCAGAAAAATTTGTGCTGCTAACGAACTTATAACTTGTTCAGGTATTTTGCTAAGCCGCTTTTACTATTGGCTAAAAACACTATCTACATTACTTATTTAACTTGTAGTTAAAGTCCGCCGTCATGCATTTTTAGTTTCAATCAAATCTTATTACCTTCATTAATTATAAACTATATTGTGTTACCTTAAGGCTTTATAAACTCAAGTATTAATCTAAGTTTTAGATTGCATTCTATAGGAGTCTATTTTGGATATAGGTATTAACGCTATTCAGGCTGTATCTTCAAAACAAGCCATATTTATTAATGATGAGTGCCGAGTATTTGTAATTGGCGATCTTGACGGTGATTTACCTGCCTTAAAAAACGCACTTAATAACGTAAATTTTAACCCTGAAAGAGATACTTTGTTTTGCCTAGGCGATTTTGTTGATCGCGGGGATAAAACATATGACTTATTTACATACTTACAAGCCATTAGGGCATGTATGATATTAGGTAATCATGAGCATTTAATGTTGGAATCATTATTAAGTAATGATAAAGCGGCTTTTAAATTATGGACTGACAATGGTGGCAATTGGCACAAGTCGGTATCGAGTGAAAAGCTCAATGTTATGTGCGATGAGTTACTAACTAAACCTCTTTCAATAGTACTTGAATATCGCGGTTATAAAGTTGGGTTGTCTCATACATTTGCACAATCGTGGGATTGGGAAAATTACCCTGATGATAAATCGGTGATTGTGCAATCTCTATTGTGGGATCGCGAAGTAGTTAAACAAAATAAGGTAGTTAAAAGTCATGGAGTCGACTTTTCAATACATGGACATAACTCAACTAAAGCACCTTTCTGGGTGGGTAATAGCTATCATATAGATACCAATTATTATGGTGGAAAGCCTACACTCTTAGAACTCTCTGATGTTATTAATAAATTAGAGAAGTAGTATAAAGTTCGTTGGTTGTTGACCTCATATAAGTTAATTTTCAGTAAAGTACTTTTTTTGCACAATACTAAGGATGCTAAGCGTGGATATGTGCTTTAAACAAATGATCAGAAAATTATAACTATATAAATACTGAATAGCTGCGGTATAAACTTTTTTGGGGCGATTTCTACTTTTTACAGAGATTAAATTATCCCCAGTTTGAAAAATTTAACCATTAAAGAATAGCAGTTCTTTAATGGTTAAATTTTACTGAAGGAGCTATGTAGATTTTAAATTACGGAGTAAATAGCTGTTTATTTTGTGTAAGTAAATATACAAGCTCCGTTATAACCCATAGATCATCTATATTATTCTGCTATAGCTACTTTCTCAGTCCAAGCTTCTGGCATGTTAAGTGCGCCAACCGCTTTTACCATACAGCGAATTTCTTTCCCAGATTCTTCACTCGTAATATCGTAGGTATTAGTTGCGGTGTATGTTAACGGATAACCATCAGCAAACCAATAATAACGAATATCTGTAATATCTTGTAAATTAGCTTGGCAGATTATGGTGCCACCAACTACTTTTTCTCCTGTAATAATTGGTTTACTGATAAAGGATTTTGGGATTTTTATTATGTTTGATGTTTTTTGTAGTACTTCAATAGAGTCTATGGTGAAGCTTTCTTGATCGCTCGTCGGATTGCCATCGTAAGATCTGAGCGCATAGTCAAGTTGCAAATCAAGCCTTTCAAGATAAGTTGGTGCGGTTGGTACACGACCAACTTCAACCCACTTTTCATTCCCAGCTTCATCTTTAATAGTCACATTTATATAAGTCATGTCATTATCAATAACAAATTCCCAGGTGTGGTATTGCCCATCCCAAAATTCAAGACCACCTTCAATTTTACTTTTTTGCTCCGTCAGTTCTCCCCAATATGCTTTGTAACTTTTATAACTAGAGTCATCTTTTGCAAATATGTTTGGTACATGAGCATAGTGGTAATGAGAAGAAAGCCCGTTCAACCAAGCTCCATTTTTTCCATCGAATTCAAACCAATCTACTTCGATGCGGTTTGCTGTTCGCCAAAACAAAAAATCAGGATTATAAGACCAAAATGCTGGAAATAACCCCCCAGGCAAATCATTTTTGTTTATTTTAGGAAGCATACTACGAATTCGAAAAATTTTTGGCCCAGTCCAAGTATATCCATGTCCAAGATCATTCACGCTATAAAAAGCACTCGCTTTCCATCTTTCGTTTTGTTTTCGTAGCAAAAGAGATTGTTTTTTTTCATCTTCATCATGGGGATAAACATTAAATGTTTCACTAGGAGGCATCAGCTGAGCACTCGCGCCAACTGCCGGATTAAACCCAGGTGCAGACCAAAGGTCAGATTCACCACTAAAACTCGCTTTTACTCGATTATTACGAAAGTCATCATAAAATACTCTTTCAAAGTCGTCTGTAGATACACGTTCCCCACCACCATTAATGCGTACTTCAGAGCTATTAATAGAGCTCCCCCAAGCCGTCCATTCTTTTTCATTATGAATATAACGATAAGGGAAGTCTTCAGCATCCATTACAGGTCTAATATTTTTATATGGATGCTTGTTTGGCAGATCAATTGAAGATATTCCATTACTAAATAACGCTTTATTAGTACTAAGACGATAAGCAGCCCAGCCAGTCATTTTTTGAACCATAGCTTCTGATGGTTCAGTTAAACCAAATACTAATGAATCATATGCCCAAGCCATATTACCAATATCTTTATCGCCAATGTATGAGGAAGTATTACTAATCCACTCGCCTGAAAAGCGATCTGGTTGGACTGTTTCACTAGATATTAATGTACCATTTACGGAGGCGAACATCTGACCATAGCGGATCCCGGCAACAATAACATTCCATGTTTTACCATCTGCGACCACGCCATTTTTAGTGGTCATAATTCGTTTATCAAGACCATTATTATTTAGACCGACATACTGAATACTTAGACCGTTTGTTTTGTTATACCAGATTTTAGGAGATGACTTATTTGAACCTTTACCATGGTTAATATCTAATAAAACCGTTTCAGAATTATTACCTGTATTAGCATCGATCCTAAAAGTAAAAAGCATCCATCTGTAATTCCATCTAGCATCGCGCTGACCAGGCATTATTAAATATTGCCCAGAATTCTCCGTAAATTCAATACCATTATTTTTTCTTGTTTTGGCTGGTTGAAGGGAGAGATTTGCTTGTGTTGCATTAGCTATAATAGTTCCGCGAGAAGAATGATTTATTACATTACCTATTACAGTGTCTTCTTGAAAATAAGCAGACATAAGCCACTCAGGAAAAAGGTTTAAAGCCCAAGGAACTTTGGTTGTGCTATCAATTGCGCGTTTGGGAATACGCAGCGATAATGGGAGTCGACCAGTGGTTTGCTCTAGTACTGTTACCTTACCATCATCATTAGTGTCGTAATTAGCGTTGATTTCTGGATATTTTCCCCCAAGAAAATCAAGTAACAATTTACGTTCGTAGTCATCATATAAGCCATTGTCATCTAGATCAAAGTTAGATTTTGCACTGTGGGCGTTGCTGTCATTGATAAACCAAATAATAAAACATACAGCAATGATTAATTTAATATTACTTTTCATAAATAAGCTCCTATTCAAGGTTAATTTATTAGGAATATTCATCCAAGCGAGTATTAAAATACAAAATATTGAATAAACAACGATATATAAACCAGTTATATTTAGTGGTGTTTTAGCATATGACTAGATTTATACGATAATTAAAAGTAAATATCTCCCTCTGTCACCAACTAACTCTTTAGGGTTGCGTTAAATATTTTTTATAGTTATAAAGTTCTTTAAATAACTTTAGTCTATATTCTTTGAAAATCTACCTAATACACCTTAAAAATAAATATTAGCTTAGGTATTAAAGGTGCTGTCTACATGAGCTTTTTATTCACTGTTGCCTGAAAGCAGCTCATCTAATTTTAAGCTCTCGTTAATAAAAGATTAAGTTTGGTTGTATAAAATTAGCAAAATTTTTTTCTTTGCGTCAATTTGATTGCTGCAGAATGATTAACTAACTTGCTTGAATCAACATAAGCAGCTTTAAACGGAATAGCACTTCCTATGACAGCACTTAGCTATAATAATAACTCAGTACACGCTTCGTCTAAACTTTCAAAATCAACATTGTGTCTTTCTATTTTATCCGCGATAGGTTGCGCCAATGCATTTAGTGCAGAAATAACCGAGGAAGCAAAAATAAAAAAAGATATAGAAGTAATAGAAGTACGTGGTATCCGTTCAAGCATGGCCGAAAACTTAGATGTAAAACGTATGTCTGGCTCTGTGGTTGATGCAATTACCGCGGAAGACATTGGAAAATTCCCTGATAAAAACGTTGCCGACTCTCTTCAACGTGTACCTGGTGTGGTAATTGAGCGTGATGGTGGAGAAGGTTCATCTGTCAGTATTCGTGGTTTATCGTCAGAACTTACCTTTACACAGCTTAATGGTAATTTTATTGCGTCTTCTCCGGGAGAGCCTTCGCGTTCGTTTGATTATGCTTTGTTACCGTCTTCGATGATTGAGAGTGTAGAGGTTTATAAATCGCCAGAGGCACGCTTAGATGAAGGAGGGGTTGGTGGTACTGTATTAATGCATAGCCGAAAGCCTTTGAGTATGGATGCAAACTCGGGTGTATTTAATGTAGAGAGTACTTACGCTGATGTTACAAAAGAATATGAACCACAGTTTACGGGTTTATATTCATGGAAAAACGACAACGAAAACTTTGGTGTATTAGTTGGCTATACCTATCAGGAACGAATAAACAGGACACTTTCGGGCGGAACTGATGCAAATGTATGGCGCTATACTGGTACTGGGCAACCTACAGATATAAACGGTAACGCAGTTAATAACAATAATGGTTGGGATACTATTAATGATGCAAACGGCAACAGTTACGATGGAGTTTGGTTTCCACAAGTTGTGCGAGGTTCAGTTCTTAACGAAAAACGTGAGCGCGAAGGAATTCAATTTAGTACGCAATGGCGACCAACAAATCGTTTAGAGCTTGGCTTTAATTACTTTGGCTTTACACTCGGCCAAGACAGAACAGAATCTGTGATTGATATACCAGAGTGGTCTTTAAATCCTGATTTTTTAACGGATGTAAATCTTGATGAGTCGGGAACTATTGTCACTGGTATGCAATACAATGCGATGGCAAGCGGTATTGAAAGTGATATGCAGTTTCCGTGGATGCGCGGCAGTTATGTACGTGAAGAATCCACCTCCGATACCTTTGATTTTAATTTAACTTATGAAGGCGATAATTTTAAAGCGCGTTTTGTCGTGGGTAATACAAAATCAGAAGGGGGGCCGGAAGAAAGCTGGGAAGCTGCATATAAAAGTTCAAACGCGGGCGAAAACGCCACTGCTATTCAAAATGCTGCTCAAACGGCAGGCTGGTCACTCAACCAAAATAATGTATCACTTAATATTGCCCCTAATACACTAGCTAACTTGCAAAGTGGAATTGGAGGCGGTCGTGATGCTGGCTCTTCAAACTCAAGTTTTGTACGCAGTGAGTTAGAAGAAGATTATTACCAAGCTGATGTGGATTTTTATGTTGATTGGGGCTTTTTAAAAACAATTAGAACCGGTGTCAAATACCGTAACTCCACGCTTCATCGTGAAACTGGTAATACCTTCTTTTTAGATCCTAATTTTGATATTGCTGCGGGCGAAGCAAGCGAGCAAGGTATTACGCGTTTTGACAGCTACCAATGGAATGGTGGAATGCCATTAGCTCAAAATGTATTTACTAGTGAGAGTAATATAGTAGGGGGTTTTGATATAAACCAAATGCCAAGTATCGACTGGGACAAATACCGCGATATGGTCACTGCTAACTATGTACCTTATACACGCATTGAAGATAACTTTGTTTACGACATTGAAGAGAAGATATCTGCTTTTTATATACAAGGCGATTTTGAATTTAGTGAAGTAAGAGGTAATTTGGGCGTGCGTGTTGTGCAAACAAAAACACTTACTTCATCTACTGACTTATATACCTACCAATTAGATCACACAAATGACGAAACAGGCGAGCCAGTAACTGGTGACGCACGCTTTGTAGAAGACTATCAATTAGTCACTCAAGAAAACAAAGACACTCAAATACTACCAAGCTTTAATATAGCGTGGGATGCAACTGACGATTTAGTTATTCGTGGGGCAATAGCAAAAGTAATGTCTCGTCCTGATTACAGCGATTTAGGTGCGCAGCAGCGTATTACGTTCGTATCGGATGAATGGGCAAATGATAGAGCTGCATTTAATGAACAGCCAGGTTTTAGCGGTAGTGGTGGTAATAAAAACTTGAAGCCATTTGAATCGGTGCAAGCTGATTTATCTATTGAGTATTATTATGCAAAGGGTTCTGCGGTTGGATTGGCACTTTTTCATAAGAAAGTAGATAACTTTGTTGTGCCACTGGTAATTGATGTAGAGCAAAACTTTGCCGGTAAAAATAATATAGTAGATGTAGGAATCATTAATATAGCTCCGTACAGTACTGTAGGTAATGGTACCGATGCAGTATCTAAAGGCGCGGAAGTATTTGTCCAGCATGCGTTTGATAATGGCTTTGGTTTTTATGCAAACTACACCTATAACAAAACCAATAAAGCAGATGTAACAGTAAATGGTGAAGAGTTTGGTCAGTCGGCATTAATAGGTAGTGCAAAGTATCAGTACAACACCTCTGTTTATTATGAAGGTGACGCTTTTAATGTGCGCGCTTCATATAACAAACGAGGGGAGACAGTATTAGGCCTTAATAGTGGGTTAAATGTATATCAAGATCCATACGAACAGATTGATGTTAATGCATCGGTTAACTTATACGAAGGACTAAGCTTAACCGCTGCTGTTATTAATTTAACTAAGTCGGAATCGGTAACGCGTTTAGGTGATGATACAGATGCACGATTACTTAATTCAAGCTATTCAGGGCGACGCTATTACGCAGGCTTTAATTATAGTTTTTAATTAACGGCATACGTAAGACTTTATTAAACGCCAACTAAAAACTGTAGTTGGCTTAGCCTAACGCACCTACTATTGTAGTTTTATGTATGCACATAGTTTAACTGCTCATGTGTTGGTTGTTTAATAGGCAATAAAAGCTCTGTAGCCCTTTGTTTGTATAGCTTTCATACTAAATTCATTTAATTGTCAAAAAGCTGAAATAAAACATTGACCCCCGCTCGAATCTCCCTATAATGCGACCCCACTGAGACAGGAAACGCCAACGCATAGCGAGGCACGAACAACTCAGAGAGTTAAATAAAACTTCGGTTTTAAATCTTCAAANAACTCAGAGAGTTAAATAAAACTTCGGTTTTAAATCTTCAAAAAGAAAGTTTAAAACTAAGTGTTGACTCGAAAAATAAAGGGTGTATTATTCGCATCCCTTGAGACGCTAAAGCGACTCAAAACGTTCTTTAACAATATAAAGCAATCATCTGTGTGGGCACTCGTACAGATTGAGTTCTAACAGCCAACC
>NZ_JADYXM010000018.1:0-85246 GCF_015864305.1 Pseudoalteromonas sp. NZS71_1
AATAGCGTTTTGGACCCACCTGATCCCATGCCGAACTCAGTAGTGAAACGAAACAGCGCCGATGATAGTGTAGCATTTGCTATGTGAAAGTAGGACATTACCAGGCTTCAAATTGTAGAAAGCCCGAATCTAACGATCCGGGCTTTTTTACGTCTGCAGAAAAGTGAAATGTGCGCAATTAACACACACTCACATCAACACGCATCACGTAGGTCGGGCGAGCGCAGCGATTCCTGACGCTAAAATCACTGTAAGTACCCCCTTATAACGCTTAAACTTCAATTCTAACCTTACGATATAGCTTAATATTTTCACTAAATTCTCAATAAATCAGACCCTGATTACAGAGTCCCACGTTTCTTCTCATTTTGTTGCAATTTCATTCTTGGTTTAATAAGTGACCTGTGTAAAACTACCTGAGTTAATTTAGTAAATCAGGTGACATGAATGTCGAATATTAAAGCTTGGAAACTTATAAGCCTGTTTTGTTTGTTCGCAGTGCTTATGGGTTGTCAATCGAAAGAAGAGCAGCTGCAACAAACAATTCAAGAGTCTATTAAAAAGGTAGATACGGAGCTGTCTCAGCTTGGTACTGCACTCGATAATGGAAGTGTACGCAATGCTGTGTTACTTAAAGAATATGGCGAGCTTCTTAAAAAACAACAACCAGAGCTTACAAAAGTTGTTGATGTAATTACCCTTGATGCAACGCGCCAAGGCGCACTTTATAGTGGCTTAACACAGCGACTTAAAGATATTAAAGGAACTTACTTAATTCCTCCTTACGAAGATACGTTACATAGCATTGATTTGTTACGTGATGCATCTAAACCTACGCTATTTTCTGATGCGTTAACCGATCCTATCAATATGCTAGCTGATATGTCCAAAGGCACTTTAGCGCGTGTAGGCGCAATTAGTAAGCAAGCTGAAGGTGAGGGTGTTGGTAACCAAATGGTAGGTAACCCTAACTATGGTAACTGGCAATCAAATAGTAACGGTATTAGCTTTTGGCAATGGTACGGAATGTACCGTATTTTAGGTGATGTATTTGATCGTGTTGAATATGGAAGCTGGAGTAAGCGCCGAAAGTATAGCTATTACAATGACTATGGCCGCTCGCGTTATTCAAGCCCTAAACAAATTAAAACCCAAAGCGCTTTAGAAACACGCACGCGCCAAACATACCAACGCCAAGGTAAGCAGTTTACAAGCCCTTATGCGAGTAAAAAAACAGGTGCATCAGGTTTAAGCCGTAGTAGTTATACGCCAGCAAAAAGCCGCAGTAGTTATTCTCGTTCGAGCAGTTATAGCAATAGCTCAGGATCGGTGCGTGATAGCGGTAGCAGAACCTCTCGTGGCGTGAGCCGTGGTAAGTAAAAGAATAAAGTTGGAGTTAGAATAATATGTATGAATTTAATGGAATAACTATGTGGTCACTGCAAGCGCTGGCGATTGATTTTGCAATTATTGTTTTATTATTTGTAAGCCTTAAATATATAAAAGGCTGGGTTTCAAACTTACATGCAAATGATGAAATAACAGAGCGTGATAACTTTGCTTTTGGTATTAGCTTTGCCGCTGGCTTAGTGGCACTGGCGATTGTATTAACGGGTGTAAGTAGCGGAGCTTTTGCTGCAACACTGCAACAAGAAGCACTACAAATGTTAGCTTATGGCGCATTAGCAATTGTACTGATTAAGTTGGGTCACTTTTTTCAAGATAAAGTAGCTCTTCGTAAAGTAAGCCTGCACGACGAAATCGTTAAAGGTAACGTTACGGCTTCAATAATTGATTTTGGTCATGTTGTCAGTGTTGCTATCGTTATTCGCTCAGCTCTTTTATGGGTAGCTACTGACGGTTGGCATGGTCTTCCAATTGTAATTGCCGCCTTTATTATAGGTAGTGTTGTATTACTACTTGTTAGCCAATACCGAGTGCAGTTATTTAAACGTACAAATAAAAGTGACGACTGCCTACAACAAGCAATTGTTGATGGTAACTTAGCTGTGGGTATTCGTTACGCTGGATTTTTAGTCGGTAGTGCATTAGCTATTACAGCAGCAACGGGTGTTGCACCTTACGCGGCTGATAATATTAATGCGAGTTTACTATACTGGGCTATTAGCGCAGTAGTGAGCCTTGTTGCATTTATTATTTTGCACTTAGTGACAATTAAAATAATTTTATCTGGTTGCGATATTTCAGATGAAGTTAATCGTCAAAAAAATGTAGGTGTAGCTACTATTTCTGCAGCAGTATCATTTGCTGTAGGTATCACTATGGCAACATTACTAGGCGCATAATCAGTGTCATCAACCAACACTCCCCCAAGTAAGTCTCGCTTACTTGGGCACGATATACTACTTATTACTGTTATGGCCGTGCTTGCTGGGTGCGGCCTTATTTATGAATACTTACTGTCTCATTATGCGGGCCGTGTACTTGGCTCGGTAGAGAGCGCTATTTACGCCATGATTGGCACTATGATTGTAGCAATGGGCTTAGGCGCTTTTTTAGCGCGTTGGTTTAAAGATGCATTTACCGCTTTTGCTTGGCTAGAAAGCATTATTGCTTTGGTTGGCATGGGCTGCATTTTAGCGATAG
Organism: Pseudoalteromonas sp. NZS71_1; assembly: GCF_015864305.1. Taxonomy (NCBI): domain Bacteria; kingdom Pseudomonadati; phylum Pseudomonadota; class Gammaproteobacteria; order Alteromonadales; family Pseudoalteromonadaceae; genus Pseudoalteromonas; species Pseudoalteromonas sp. NZS71_1. The sequence goes on from NZ_JADYXM010000018.1 coordinate 2,608, forward strand.
CGGGTGTAATAGCAGTTAGTTATTCTCTTCCTCATTTATTTTCGAGCATTTTTAATTTACCCCCTGATGTTGTACTTAATGGTTACGTATTTCAAAAGCTACAAGAGTGGTCACGTTTTCTACCTTATGTTTTTGGTTTAATACTGGGCTTATTTATTGGTATGGAAATACCGCTTATAGCGCGCATTCGTCAGCACGTTTATGGCCGTTTTTTAGAAAACAACGCAGGGACTATTTATGGTGCCGATTATATCGGTGCTGGTATTGGTGCAGCCATTTGGGTAAGTATCATGCTCTCAATGCCTATAATGCAAGCTGCAGCGTGGACGGCGTTATTTAATATCATCGCAGGACTCGCGTTTTTATGGCGCTACCATACCCATGTGCGCTTTGCTAAGGCACTTTTAGTTTGCCATATAGCATTACTGGCATTATTTGGCTTTATTTTAGTATTTGGCAGTAGCTGGATGAACAATCTAAGTAATGTTTTATACAAAGATAAAGTAATTTATTCGCAAGCAACTAAATACCAACACGTAGTTTTAACCGAAAGATTAAGCAAAAACCAACCTCAGCCAATTACCGATTTATATTTAAATGGGCGTCTACAGTTCTCAAGTATTGATGAGCAAATATATCATTCAATGCTGGTTTACCCTGCAATGCTTGCCTCTAACAGACACGACCGTGTATTAATAATTGGTGGTGGTGACGGGCTTGCACTTAGAGATGTTTTAAAGTGGCCTGTGAGTGAAGTAACGCTAATAGATTTAGACGCGCAACTACTCAATTTATTTGGTCATAAAGACGGTGACTTTACGCCGCCAGAGCACATCAATAAGCGATTACTACAACTAAACAATAAATCGATGCATGACTCGCGAGCCAACATAATTGTGGGTGATGCATTTTTAGAAGTTGAAAAGCTACTTGACCAATCTAAGCAGTTCGACACCATTTTAATTGATTTACCTGACCCTAATCATCCTGATCTAAATAAAATGTACAGTGACTACTTTTATAATCATGTACGGCAGTTATTAGCACCGGATGGCGCAATGGCGGTTCAATCAACCTCACCTTATCACGCTAAAAAAGCGTTTTTAAGCATTGCAAAAACAGTTAAAGCGGCTGGATTTGAGTATGTTGAGCAGTATCAGCAAAACATACCTTCTTTTGGGCAGTGGGGCTGGACTATAGCGACTAAAATGGGGCAGTCGGCCAGTGGCCGTATTAATGATGCGACGGCTATGCCTGTGCCATCAAGGTGGATTAGTAAAGAATATTTATTGGCAAGTTTTGTATTTCCTAACCACTACTTTGAACAAGTTAAAAGTATTGAGGTCAATAGGTTAGGGTCTGGTCAGTTGTATGATTACTACCGAACTGCATGGCAAATAGAAAGCGAATTGTATAAAAACTAATAAAACATGGTTGACATAATATGTCGACCATGAGAATCTTAACTCAGACATAATATGTCAAACGACAAAAGGCAGAGACATGGAATTAAATGAACTTTCAATAAAATTAGCTTCTTTTGAAACTGAAGGCGCTAACTTTGAGTCTTTCTTGATTGCCAACCCAGGCGAGCAAGATGTTTTACAAGTCATTGTTGATGGAAATGATGAGCTTCCAATTTTTGTTACGCAAACGCAAGAGCAGTTATTATGTATTAGCTACTTGTTTGACGAAGATGAAGTTAAAAGTGAATTACGCAACGAGTTAAACGAAACATTACTACGTTTAAACGTGCCAATTCCACTGAGTGCATTTGCTAAAATCGATAACAAATACGCGATTTTTGGTGCACTGTCGGTAAATTCATCACTAGATGACGTTACCCACGAACTAGTGACATTAGCCGATAACGCTATCGATGCACTAGAAGCCGTGACCTTGTATTTAAACGATTAATAGCTAGTTAGTGGAGTTAAGATTATGAGTATTTTAAAAAAATTATTTACAGCAGTACGTGGCGGCGCTCGTGAAGCAGGCGAAGCAATTGTAGACAAAAATGGCATCCGTATTTTTGAGCAAGAAATTGCAGACGCGCAAAATGCACTTCACCGTGCTAAAAAAAGCCTTACTGAAGTAATGGCCAAAGAAATGCAAACTAAGCGTAAAATTAGCGCTGTAGATGCATCAATCGCTGAACATGAAGCGTATGCAGGCCAAGCTCTTGAAAAGGGCAACGAAGCGTTAGCATTAGAAATTGCAGAAAAAATTGGTGACTTTGAAGCTGAAAAAGCGGAAAACGAGCAAGTATTGTCTGGCTTTAGCAATCACATTGTTGCGCTTAAGCAGCAAGTTAAAGATGCTGAAAAATCGATTAAAGAAAATCAGCGTCAGCTTACAATGGTTAAAACCACTGAAAGCGTACAGCAAGCAACAATGGCTGTTAATAGCACGCTTAATACAAACAGCTCGTCTATGACATCGGCTCGTCAATCGCTTGAACGCATTAAACAGCGCCAACAAGATCGAAGTGACCAGCTTGGTGCTGCAAAGCAACTTGAGTCAGACGTAAATGGCGATGACTTAAAAGCAAAAATGGCTGAAGCAGGCATTGGCGACACAAGTCCAAAAAGCGCTGATATTTTAGCTCGCATCAAAGCGAAGCAAAATAGCTAACTATTACGTTTATACTTTAAAAAGGTAACCGAGTTTTTCTCAGTTACCTTTTTTGCTTAGAAGGCAGCCTTCCTATGTTTAATTTTTTCAAATCTAAAAAAGAGCCAGAACGTCAACTTAATCATCCGAGCGATCTTAAAAAAGGCGACATGTTTAGCGTTATTGATTCATTTGCCTATCCTGCATGGTTAAAGGGTGAAACGTTACGTGTTACTGATATTCAGACTTACCAATATCAGCACAGTAGCGATACTGAATTTGTACTTGAGACAAATAGCGGCCAAGTTGTATTTTTACAAATTGAGCAAGATGATGGCGAAGAGTGGGCTAACTTTTCTATTAAAATTCAGCGAAACGAAGTTGAAGAGATATTTAGCCTTGATGAGTTTGCGCGTATTTTTGATGAAGAGTCGTTAACCCACATTACAGTGCAAAATACACCAGAGCGCTTTATGCAGTTTTTAGCTAAAAGCTACCAACAAAGCGAGTCGCCTTATGTGTGTTATTTCCATAATAAAGATTACCGCAACCAAACTTTGCCTCGCTATGAGCAAGAAGGTGGTGAGCCATGTGAAATGATTTGCTTAGCGTCAGATAATGAAGGCTTTGGTTTAAATATCGAAATTTGGGATGGCGGCGAAACCGAAGTATCGCTAACGCTCATGCGTCCAATGTCAGACATTGTAGACTTGTTTCCCGGAGATGCTAAGTGAGTGATGCTAAAGATAAGTGGTTACGTCAGGAACAAGCTGTACGTGCCACACAAATGGCATTCGATCTAAGCAGCGAAGTTCAAAAGCTGATAAAAAAGCAGGCAATTGATCAAGAGCTAACGCCGTCAGATATGATCCGAAAAATACTTGGCTTAGACGTAAAGTCTAAAAAAACGCGTCAACGTTTATCGTTTAACTTAAATGATGATGAAATAGCGCAACTAGCCAGTCGCTTTGATGTACAAAGCGATGATAAGCGAGCCGTAAAGCAACAAGTAGCTGATTTATTAATAGCTCACACTAAAAATAAAAAAGTGAAATAATTTAATTAGGTTTTTATGAATATTATTTTAATTGCTTACTTAATTATTTTTGCGTTGTTTGGTACTGCGGCGAGTTATTTTGTACGTTTTATTTATGCATATTGGGTGCTTAAAACAATGCCCATGAAATACATTATTAAAGCGGGTATTTGCGTGGTACTGGTGGTAGTAATTTCAGCGTTAATTCCGTATTTAAGTTAACGCTGAAATTAGCTTATACGCGGCCGTTTTTATTTTATATCAAACGACTGGCATTGGTGGTTAATACACAGCGATTGCACTTCAAGTACAGGAGAACAATCAGTTAAGCCTTGTGCTTTATTTTGTATGTTTTCTTGTTTTGTTATTTGTTGAGCAAGCTGTTCTGCTTCTTCTTGAGATGTGTTTAGCGTTGAATAAACAGCATATTTACTCGGTCCGCCGCATGCGCGGGCGCCCACTTCAAGTACTTTGCACTGAAAGCTTGCAGTGCAGCTGTTATTACTCACCATGTTATTCAGATCATAGTTTAAGTCAGATAAGTTTTTACTTTGCTCATTTGACGTCACAGTACTAGCACAACCACTTAGTAATAAAATGCTGCTAGCAATGCTTAAAATTGATAGTTTAATTGCCGATGGTAAACAACTCATAACGTTATCCTTAAAATGCACTTACCGCTGAGCCTTCAAGTTTAACACATTTATTTTCAACACACTGCGTGCTTGGCGTTGTTAAATGCTGACAAATGCTCATCATCCCTTTTTGTGAATTATAACTACTTTCAAGCTTAGTAATTTTGTCGCTAAGGGCTGCTACTTGTTCCTCAGATGCTGCGTTTGTTGAGTACACAACAAAGCTGCTTGGCCCACCACATGCGCGACTGCCTACTGCATTTACTCTACATTGGGTGCTGGTATCACATTGCTTATCTGTAATTAGCGTATTTAATTCGGTTTTAGCTGTTTTTATATCGTCTATTGAAACGTTTTTTAAATCAGCTTTTGGTATTTTTTCAGCAACTACGTTCTTTTTAGTATTTTCTTGTAATTGAGTGTTTTCTTTTAGCTTTTGTGGCTCTTGCTTTGGTGCTTCAGCTTCTGAGGTGATTGTTACTTGCTGCGTTTCAGTGGGTGCTTTATCTAAGCATGCAGTTAAACACAGTGGTAAAAGTATGGCTAACAATGGGGTACGCATAACAAACCTTGATAGTGATGAAATATTCATCACTATCATACACGGTGCATTTTTTACGGCAATAAAAACTATATTATCAAGTAATTAAAGCCGTGAAAAATACCGTTTTGTTAAAGTCCACCCTGCGTTAGTTTGGTGGGGTTAAGTAGTTTTTCGAGTTCACTGCGTGGTAAATCAGTTTCTTGTTCGGCTACATCAATAATAGGGCGGGCTTCTTTATAAGCCTGCTTTGCTATTTTTGCTGCTTTTTCATAACCGATCACCGGATTAAGCGCAGTTACCAAAATTGGATTTTTAGCGAGTGCTTTATCTATATTTGGCTGATTCACCTTAAAACTGGCAATCGCTTTATCGCCCAGCGCTTGTGCGCTATTTGCAAGTAACTCAATACTTTGCAAAATATTATACGCAATGACTGGGAGCATAACGTTTAGCTCAAAATTACCCGCTTGACCTGCTACGGTAATAGTGGCGTCGTTGCCAATAACTTGTGCGCTTACCATGGCTGCGGCTTCTGGTATTACTGGGTTTACCTTACCTGGCATAATAGATGAGCCTGGTTGAAGTGCTTCAAGCTCTATTTCACCTAAGCCCGCAAGTGGTCCTGAATTCATCCAGCGTAGGTCATTCGCTATTTTCATTTGTGCTACAGCGAGTACTTTTAATTGCCCCGAAAGCGCGACGATGGCGTCTTGTGAACCTATATTATAAAAAAAGTTACTACTGGGCGTAAATCTAATGCCTACATTGGCACTCAGATTTTCTGCAAATTTGGCTGCAAACTTAGGGTCTGCATTTATTCCTGTTCCAACAGCTGTACCGCCTTGTGCAAGTTCGCACACACGCTCTAAGCTATGTCTAATTCCTGCTGCGGCATGATTAACTTGTGACTGCCATGCACTGAGTGTTTGATCAAACGTTACAGGCATTGCATCCATTAAATGCGTACGGCCCGTTTTAACTATATGGCCTACTTCAGCTTTTTTCTTTTCCAGGCTTTGCGATAAATTTTCAAGCGAAGGAAGTAATTCGTACACTACATTTATTGCGCTACTGAGTGCGATAGCAGTAGGGACTACATCGTTAGAGCTTTGCCCCATGTTTACATCATCATTAGGGTGAATGCTTTCGTTGCCTATCCGGCTAGCAAGCGTTGCAATAACTTCATTGGCATTCATATTTGAGCTTGTGCCAGAACCTGTTTGAAAAATATCAACGGGGAAATGCTCAACATGCTCGCCATCAATAATACTTTGACAAGCTTGCTCAATTGCATCGGCTTTAGCTTTGCTTAAATGGCCTAGCTCACAGTTACTTTGTGCAGCGGCTTGTTTTATATAAGCCAGTGCAGTTATAAATTGCTTTGGCATAGATAAGCCACTAATGGCAAAGTTATTAACTGCTCGTTGTGTTTGCGCCTGATAGAGCGCATCAGTAGGTACTTGTAGCTCGCCCATGCTGTCTGATTCTGTTCTAAAGTTGCTCATAAGTGTGCTCCTTAAAAAGGGTTGAATTCGTGACTAAGAATACGAGCTTCACGCTCAAGTATTAAAAATTGTGCAGTATTGTTATGCACTTTATAAAACCGTTTTAGTGCTAATAAAGGTTTGTATAACTGCTCTAAACATTGTTTACGAATAGCATTATGTATAAGAGGGTCGCACATTTTGTTCATAATTTCATGGTGTGTGCGTCTAAGATAAAACTCTTGAAGCAAGGGATTACGTTGTTGCTCAAATTTTTTGGCGACGTTAAGGGCGGTTTCTATGTAATCGGCAACGAGCATGGGTGCATGCAGGCCAGGTCTTAAGCAATGGCAAGAGAGTTCTTGATGGTAACGATGCTGGGCATAATTTGAAGACATAAAAAAACCGACTTAAGTTAACGATAATAGTTATCATTACATTTAATCGGTTTCAGTGTAAACAGTTATTATAAAAATTATTTGCGATACTAATTTGAGTTTTAATTGTAGCCAAGAATAAATATCTGATCTGTTTCATGTTTGGTCATCGCCTGTTGATTATGTTTAGGGTGCGAAAGTAAATCGATTACTGTAGCTCTCATATCAACGGCGTAACTATGATCGTCGGTGGTTTTTTCGGTTATAGCAATAGCTGCGTCTACAGCGGTATAAGGGGGTATATGCATAATTTTATCCTTTGAAATTTAATATAAGTTAAACCCTTTAGTGGGTTAACAATATAAAGCATATTACGTACCAACCATAATGAGCCGGCTCAACCATATGATAGTTATAGTATTTAAAAATTACCTTTTTTTCATCACGACAAAATAAGCTAAATTTGCTTTACTGTTGTGCATTAATCTACAATTTTGGTGCACAGTAATGACAAAGCCATTTTCACAAGCCTGTGAAAACAATAAAACCCCTATTTTAGAGCAATTAAAAGTTGTATTAAAAAATACTAAAACAGCACTCGAAGTTGGCTCAGGAACCGGCCAGCATAGTGTTTTTTTTGCAGAGCAGTTACCACATTTACAATGGCATACAAGTGATCGTGCTATAAACCACGAAGGGATTAATTTATGGCACCGCGAAGCTAATTCAACTAATTTACATGCACCACTTGAGCTTGATTTAAATAATGAGTGGCCAATAGATAAAGTTGACGCTATTTATACTGCAAACACATTTCATATTGTAAGTTGGCAATTAGTTGAGCGTTTTTTTGACGGTGTTAAACGCCACTTAAATAGCGACGGTATGTTGTGTATTTATGGGCCATTCAAATACGAAGGTGAATTTACCAGCCCAAGTAATGATGACTTTAGTGCCTTTTTAAAAGAGCGCGATCCGTCAAGTGGAATAAGAGATTTTGAAGCAGTTGAACAACTAGCTAAGCAAGCAGGGCTTACGCTTATTAGCGATACAGCCATGCCTGCAAATAATCAGTTACTCGTTTTTAAACGGCAGTAATGAGCTACATTGCTCTTTATATATATCAATATGGCCGCGTTCACGCTTTAAGTAGTCGCTTATTGCATTACTGAAGTCGCCATCAACAATATGGTGAGCAGAGTAGGTAAGTACGGGTTCAAATCCGCGTGCTATTTTGTGCTCACCTTGTGCACCCGAATGAAAACAGTTGAGTTTATGCTTTATTGCAAACTCAATACCTTGGTAATAACACAATTCGAAGTGCAGCGAATCTACTTCTTCGCTTGCTCCCCAGTAACGCCCATAAAGCGTATTTTTACCTACTAAACTAAGTGTTGCAGCAATCACGTTGTCGTCTTTTTTGGCCAGCATAATAACGAGGCTATTAGCCATTAAGGCATGTAAAAGCGTAAAAAACTCCATATTTAAATAGCCCAAATGACCAGAGCGCTTTAAGTAGGTACGCTGATAAAACTCACAAAACAACTGCATTATCTCGGGCGTAATTTGCGTTCCTTGCAGCCATTCAATATCAATGTTCTGTTGCGCTATTTTAGCTCGCTCTTTTTTAAGGGATTTACGTTTGCGTGAGCTAAGTATTTGCAAAAAGTCGTCAAAGGTTTCAAAACCTTTATTAAACCACTGAAACTGCACACCCACTCTTAGCATGGCGTGTTGCTCAGTTAATGATGTTGCTTGAGCTTGATCGCAAAAGTTAACATGCCATCCCGACCATCCTTGCTGAGCACTGTGTAAGCTAAGTTGCTCTGTAATGTATTGATATACCGCATTTGGATTAGCGTGCTCGATAGCAATACGCTTGCCTTCAATAGGGCTAAAGGGAATGCCAGATAGCCACTTGGGATAATATTCTAAACCGTGTTTTTCGTATGCCTCAGCCCATGCCCAGTCAAATACATACTCGCCGTATGAATGACTTTTTAAATACCCGGGTGCAAGTGCAACGAGCGTATCATCTTCAAAAATAGCGAGGTGATGGGGCTGCCAACCGCTTTTTTGTGTTACGCATTGGCTTTGTTCAAGGGCATATAAAAAAGTATGTTGAGTAAATGGTTCATCACCAAATAAACGTTGCCACTGCGCCTGATCAATCTCATTAATACTGCTAAACCATTGGTGCGAAAACGTTCCCATGACTACTTACCTTGTAGTTGTTCTAAGCTGTTCTACGTTTTTAATAAACGTACTAATTTGCATTTTAAGCTCGGTAAAATGAGGATTATAAGTTAAGCGCTGTAAAGCCGGATAGTGTTTTAAGTTGGCGCTTGTACGCTCTCCTAGTTGTGGTTTTTTAGTTGTTTTACATGTTTCATACAGGGACTCATCGTTAATAAAGCTGCCACAATTGCGATAAGTGGCGTTAATTCCATAATGTGGATTTTGCGGTGAGTTAACAACAGCAATATGCGACATACCATGAACCTTTTTACATTGAGGTGTTGTGCATTGCGGATTATTTACTGTGTAGTCACTAGCAAAGTCTGGCGGTAAAATATTGGTGCTTCCATAAAGTACTAAAGTATCGAGTGGCTTATATTTGATTGAATTATCTTTGTGTAATGTACTCAATAACTTTAGCGTGGCACGCGTGTCTATCGTGGTATCAATATCACTAAGTACACTAAAAATAGGTAATTTAAGTGCAGGGCGTTTGTTTAAGCTACTTACACTTGCAAGTGACATTGCATCGTACGAAGCGGCAGCTGCGTTTAGAGGAAATGATTCATACTTAGCAAAGTCTACATCGGCATCTTTATCAATCCAATTAACAAAGGGTATGGCATCAATCCACTTTGCTATCCAGCCGTACTTATTATGTGGCTCAGAGCCGGGCGAATAAAGCATAAGCGCTTTAATTTTAGAGGATACAGTGTGTTTGGTTGCGTAATCAATAAGTAACGCTGCACCGGTAGAGTAACCTGCGAGTATCACCTCATCAAAGTCTTGTACGGAGCGTTCAATACCGTATTTTATTGCTTGTTGCCATTGGCTAACGTCTACATTGAGTAACGCACTTGCGGCGCTTCCATGTCCTGGTAATAAAATAGTACGCACAGTATAGCCTTGCTGATAATACACTTGTGCTAAATCGTGATACGTAAAGGGGGAGTCAGTTAGTCCGTGGATTAATAGCGCAACTTTATTGCTGTTTGGATGCGTAAGCTCAAAAGGGGCAATAATATCTGCAATAGTAGGGTCAGGTTTTCGCGTACCTTGTGTTACTAATTGCTGATACGTTTGTGTAATAACAGGGCATGGCATATTTGCACGTGGATTGGCTTTATTTATATGTTTATATGCAAAATCTAAGTAATCGTTAAATGGCAAAAGGGCGTGGTAATTAAAGCGCTGGTGGTTGTGCTCATTTTCAAAGCGTAATAAGCCTTGTTGCTTACTTTTTGTTATAAATTTAAAGTCGCTCGCCTGCGATATACAGTTTTGAGCGACAGCTGTATGAGAAAAAACACTTAAAACAAAACCCAAAAATACTCTTAAAACTATTCTTAAAATTAAACCACTATTGTTCATTAACTTCTGCATATTGGACAAGACACTCGGTTAGCTTAATGAGTTCAAGCGGTTTTGCAAGATGCTGGTTAAATCCAACTGCTTGTGCATGTGCTTTATCCTCTGGCATAACGTCGGCAGTTAAAGCAATAATCGGGAGCTCTTGTTCAGTTTTAAACTGGCGGATCAGTGCCGTTGCTCTATAGCCATCCATTACAGGCATTTGGCAATCCATAAGCACTAAGTCAAAATGCTGACTTTTAACTATATCAACGGCCAGTTCGCCATTTTCTACTATATACGGCACAATCCCTAACGAGCCAAGCATCGCCTTAATAACCATTTGATTTACTGGGTTATCCTCTGCGACCAAAATGTCTAGCGAAGTAATATTAGTATTATCAAATGTAATAACATGTTCTTTTTTAGGCTCTGTTGTTTCTAATCGTATTGAAAATGTAAAAGTAGAGCCTTTATCTATTTCACTTTTAAGTGTTATTTCTCCCCCCATTAGCTGGCTTAGCTCTTTAGCTATGGTTAAGCCAAGTCCTGTACCGCCAAACTGCCTTGAGGTAGAACTATCAGCTTGGGTAAATGCGTTAAATAATTTTTTATGCTGGCTTGGTTTTATACCTATTCCGGTATCACTAACGTTTATAACAAGCTGTACTTTATTGGCGGCAGTAAACTCTGTTTCTATGTTTAAAGCAACGCTGCCTTGGCTTGTAAATTTAATCGCGTTACTACATAAATTAAGTAATACCTGCTCAATTCGCATAGGATCACCAATAAACCAGGTATTTAAAGGTAGCTTTGAGTTAACTTGCCAGTTAATACCTTTGTTAACTGCGCTTTGTTCAAACATATTGTCTATGCGTGTTATTAAGGCACCTAGGTCGAATGCAATAGATTCAATAACTAACTTTTGGGATTCTATTTTTGATATATCAAGAATGTCATTAATTAAGTTTAATAAACTTTTAGATGATGAGTTTATTTTATCTAAATAGCCAATGAGTGTACTTGCACTGTCTGTTTCTCGGGCAAGTGAAGAGAAACCAATAACGGCGTTTAATGGTGTACGTATTTCGTGGCTCATATTCGCTAAAAATTGGCTTTTAGCCTGATTAGCTAAATCAGACTGCTGCTTTGCTTGTGCGAGTGAGTGTGTACGCTCTGCAACTTGACGTGTAAGTGCAATTTGTTGCTGATTAAACAGCAGTAAAACCATTAAAATTAAAGAACATACGGCAACTTGGAGTATGAGCAATAATAGAGTTAGTTGGCTATTATGTTGTGTTAAAAAGCTTTCTTTAAGGGCTAGTTTTACAATCCATTTTTGCCCTGCAAAGTCCACGTCAAACGACATTAATCGGCTGCCTTTGGCTTGCTGAACATCCTGAGAGTAATTACTATAAAACGGCGGTGTGTTTGTATCTTCGTATATACCAATCGAAAACATATCAGACTGTTCTTTAGAAATGGCCTGCTCAATAATACTACGCACTAAAAATATACCAGTGGCATAGCCTTTAATTGTTTTTTCATCGTTATATTGGGAGTACACAGGGGCAAATAATAAATAGGCTGGTTTAGGTTGTTTGGTTTGCACCAACTGAATTATTTTAGTTCCGACTGGCATGTACTTTATAGCGGGGTTAAGCAGAGAGTTTTTTCGATCAGGGTTTGAAAATACATTAAAGCCAATAGCTTTTTGATTACCATTAAAAGGAGCTATGTATTTTACTATAACAAGGGGATCGTTAATTTCAAGAGGTTCGCCAACTATATCAATATCTAAATGGTAAATGTTTGATATTTCTTGAGCAAAGACTTCGCGTTGATCTTGAGGTATTTTTGCATTCCACGATAAAGCGTTAATAAACTCGTATTGAGTTAGTAACTGACTAGCATAAGAATAAAAATCTTGCTGGCTCAGCATGGGAGATGATTGAACCTGACTTGCTAAGCTCTGCACTGCAATAATACTGCGATTTGTATATCTATAAAGGCTGTTTTCTATAACGTGGACTTCACGTTCGGCAATTTTAATAGTGCTTATACGATTTTCCTGATCGTATAATTGTGTTGTTACCGCGACTGATAAAAATAAAACTGAGCATACTGCAATTGTCGGAAATGCCGATATAGTATGTTGATTAGACTTTTGTGGTAATAAAGAAAGTAAAAACGGAGTCGCAATTAATACCCCTAATGTATCGCCAAGCCACCAGTAAATAACATTATTCCAATGATTATCAATACTGTAAATCGAGTTAAATTGACTCAGTGCGAATACGCCAAAGTTAGCTGAAATTAAGCTGACCAATATGGCTATGACTAAAATAAAGTAAATTATATTCTTGCGCTTTTTAAAGCGCAGCGGGTGACCAAGCCAATACTTTAAAAGAGCTGCGCCGACCATTGCCTGTATAACAACACCAAAGGCGATATACATAGCCTCGTTGAATGAGTTGCCGACCAGGACTAGCTCATGAGCTGAACTATCAAAAATATTTAGGTTAAACGCAATTGCAGCTACAAATAAAGGCGGGATAAAGCGCCACCACCAAATATAACAACCGACTAGAGCTATGCCGGCAGGTAACCAAATTGGAATTATTTGCGAGTTAAAAGCAAGTTTAGTGAGTGCTATGCCGACTAAAAAATATGCTAAAGCAAACATGATGTAAAAAATAATGGAATGATTTTTAGAGTTAAAATTTTTCACATAAGGTCCAAGCAATTATTATTATCGTTTTGAAATATCAGTATAGCTAACAGTAAGTTATTTTGGTTATTTTTATAATGGTAACTGTTTTTTGCTAAATGACTGCTTTAACACGACTGTTGATTCTATATTTGCAATACAACTTAAACTACCTAGCTGATGTTTTACAAATGTTTCGTAGCTCTCAAGATCATGTGCAATGATTTTTAATAAATAATCATAGCTTCCTGATATTACACAACACTCTAATACATGTGGTAATTTTTCTACATGTTGCTCAAATTGCTCTGCAGCACTTACCGAGTTTTGGCTTAATCTTACAAACGCATATACCAACACATTAAGGTTAAGTGCTTTAGGATTTATGGCGGCGTGGTAGCCGGTAATAATGTTTTCTTGCTCTAACTTTTTTATACGCCTTAGGCAAGGTGTATCCGATAGGTTGATACTGCTGGCCAAGTCTGAAACCGACATACGAGCTTGGCTTTGCAGTGCAATGAGTAATTGCTGATCTTTTTTATCTAACATAGTTGTCGGCTTTTATTAATTATTTTTATATTTGTAGTGATTATTGCTAAGTATTGCAATTTTTACTAATTTTTTTGGCGTTTTACCCTCATTGAACTCTGTTAGCATTTAACTATAAAAATAATAGAGCACAACAATGAACACACATACCGCTATTTTTGATCACTGGATACGAACAGAGTTTGTCACTTTAAATAGTGAATTAGAGCAGCTTTATTGGCAGCAAACCGATAAAGCAAATGTAGAAGGAATAGGTGAGGCCTTAAAGCAACAATTAGAAAAAGAAGGCAACGCATTAATTAGCAATTTATTAGCCGAGGGAAACACAGATCAAGGCTTTGATAGCGCTTTTGACTTACTCGGTAACGTAGGATTGTTTATGGCGGCGTGTAGGCGCCATGAAATTACTGAGCCAAGCAGAGAAACTACTTCCCCACTAATTGAAGCCTCAGCGCTTGCTATGCATATAGGCGCATCCATTGGCGTAACCCCTCGTTTTGCTACCGCCCACTTAACTACTCATAACAAAGCACTTAACGGTATTTATAAACGATTTACCAATTTACCTGATGAAAAGCTATTTCTTGATTACAACACCCAAGGTATTTTGGCCTATAAACGTGCAAGTGATGCTTTATTAAAAATATTGCCGTTAGGTATCTCACACCCCCTGTGTGGTGAGTTATTAAAAGTAGCCAAACAAGCGCTTATAGATGTAATTGAGTCAAGTAATGCACTTTATTCTGAGCTCGATGCAGATCGCTTTTTTAACTGCGTTCGCCCTTATTATAAACCGTACCGTGTAGGTAAAGAGGTTTACAGAGGTGCAAATGCTGGTGACTTTGCAGGTATTAACGTGATTGATATGTTACTAGGGCTTTGTAGCGCAAATGAGCCTAGTTACTCGCAAATGCTGGTGGATAAGTTTTTATATATGATGCCAGAGGATCAACAAATCCTACGAGAAGCCATGCGTATGCAAAGCTTTATGGATGACTTTTTACAAGCCAAGCAATATAAAAATACAGATTGGTTTAAAAACCATGCAACGTTATTTATTCAAGTGTGTAAATTACATGGCGACACCGCAGTCGGTCATCATAATCAACTGGTTGAAAAGTTTATTGCTCAGCCCTCAAAAAATATGCAACAGCAGCATATGAGCAAGGTAACAGCAAGTGGTCCGCCGCTTCATGTGTTACTTGATTCGCTCGAAAAATTAAGAGATAGGCGAGCCAGTGCCAAACGCGACGATATAAAAACACGTTTTGACGATCTAAATACACTTAAAAAATGGGTTAAATAGCATGCTTAAAAATGATTTTTGTATGGCTGATGGCTGTTATTTACTAAACCACTCGGTAGGGCGTCCTCTTAAAAATACGCAGCAATATTTAGCACAGCGCTATTTTGTACCGTGGGAGAGCTCAAATCAAGAACCTTGGCAGCAATGGCTGCCCGCAGTTGAGCAATTTACTACCGCACTTGGTAAGTTATTTAATGCGCCTAGTTCGCAGTTTTGTCCTCAGGTTAATTTATCAAGTGGCTTAACAAAGTTGCTTATGTCTCATCCACGGCTACAGCAAAAAAATTGTAAAGTGCTTATGGCGCAAAGTGATTTTCCGAGCATGGGTTTTGCAATGCAAAAAGCATTACCAGAGTGCGCACAAATTATGTTTATACCAGAGCACGAAAACCTAACTGATATTAGTGTTTGGCAGCGTTATATAACCGCCGACATCGATTTAGTTTTTATAAGTCATGTGTATTCAAATACAGGTGTACAGGCGCCTGTATACGATATTGTAGCTATAAGTAAATTAACTAATAGTTTATCAATAGTTGATGTTGCTCAATCAGCGGGTGTTATACCGCTTGATTTAAGCATACTCGATGCTGACTTTATGGTTGGCTCGAGCGTTAAATGGTTATGTGGTGGCCCAGGTGCAGCTTATTTATGGGTTAACAAAAATCAAATAGAGTATTGCGAGCCTAAAGATGTGGGGTGGTTTTCGCATCAAAATCCATTTGAGTTCAATATAAACCACTTTGAATATAACGCCAGTGCGCTCAAGTTTTGGGGTGGTACTCCCTCTGTAGCACCTTATATTATTGCCGCAAATAGCATTGCTTACTTTGCAGAGCTAACTGCTCACAAGGTAAGGGATCATAATTTAGCTATGCTTACGCTTATTCATGAGCAACTAGGCAAATATGTTGCATCACCTATGAGTAGTGATAAATGCAGCGGGACTGTTATTTTGTTTTTTAACAAGCAGCAAGACCATGTACTTACAGCGCTTAATAAAGCGAAAGTCAGTGTAGATGCCCGTAAATTTGGGATACGAGTATCGCCACATATTTATAATACTCAAGAAGACGTTGAGCAGTTTATTTCGATAGTAAAACGAGCGCTTAAGGGTTTTGGCTAAGCTGCTGCTTTCTTTGTTTTAATGACTCTATTTTTTGCTGCGTTTGATTAATTGATGCGTCGTAAGCTTGCTTTAACGAATTTGTTTTAGTTGCGATAGCATCAGCAATAGACGAAGCGCCTAAACGATTGGCTTTATCTTGAGTCATGTAATCTATCTGCTGTTTTTTAGCTGCGTATTCTTTTTGGCTTTGTGCAATAGATAGCTCAAGGCGCTTTATTTCTCGTTCTATTTGTTGAACTTCTAAGTAGTCATCCACAGAGGTGTCGGTAATACCTTTACCGGGCGTAGAGCTTTTGTATGCTTCAATTACGTTTATATCTTTAAGAGTAATAACTTGTGCATCTTTAGCGCAAGGCGTTTGGCTAAAGGTAGGAACGCCCTTAATTACACACTTATACACTGTTGTACTTTGTGCCAAGGTAAAAAATGGTGCTGCCGCGCAAACTGATAGCAATATGAACCGGATCATAGCTAAACCTAAAGTGGCTAAAGTTGTGTTAATAATGCCCTAAGTTATTACTAGGCACAATTTGTTTAGTTTTTATAATTTTTAGGTACAAAAAAACCACAATTAAGTGGTTTAAATTAATACCAATCTGCTTATATATGGGGTCTATTTAACGTTAAGAAAATTACGCTAGAACTAGGCAAAAATTTTTGTATCTAGTTGTTCTAAATAAAAAATTTTTAACGACGTTATAGTGAAATTTAATTCGTTAAATTGATCAAAGATTTATGCAGGTTGGTATAAGTATGGTCCATAGGGAGGGATAGACTTGCTTACATCCATGTAATCAATCGCTGCGCGACGCTTGCAGCGGCCCAAAATGTTCCAGACATTTTGTCGAACCCTGTCGAGGGTTCTCACCCTCCCAATTTAGTATTGGTGTTAAATTTTAGGCACAAAAAAACCACAATCAAGTGGTTTAAATTAAGTATGGTGGAGAGGGAGGGATTCGAACCCTCGATAGAGCTACAAACTCTATACTCCCTTAGCAGGGGAGCTCCTTCGGCCACTCGGACACCTCTCCAACGCATAACCGTTTGTATTGATGGAAGTAAAAAAAGCCACCAATTAAAATATGGTGGAGAGATAGGGATTTGAACCCTAGATGGGCTATAAACCCATGCCGGTTTTCAAGACCGGTGCATTCGACCACTCTGCCATCTCTCCGTGACGCAGAATAATACTTAGGTGATACCGCTGTGTAAATAGCAAAATGACTGTTTGCCTAAAAAACGTACGTAAATGAGGTTTTTTTTGTAAATAAGGGGAAATTAAGGCAATTTTTAATAAAATAAATAGGTTGCAGCAAACAAGAGGGAGCTAAATAAGTGACTTCATTTAGTGGTTGAGTGTTCGCTGCACCGAAAAATAATCATGGTTGGGTGATTATTTATATTGAGCTGCGCCGCTAAGTGCTAGTCTTTTACCAATAGTGTTAAGTCTAGCTAACATTCTTGCTTTACGGTTAGTTGGTTTAACTGCTACTTGAGCTGCTGCTGTTTGATTTAATGTGTTAATTGGTTTCATTATTTTGCTCCGGGTTGTATATGTTGAAATCGCGTGCATTTTGCACGTTGTTTGATTAAAAAGACAACGATAAAAATTGAGCCTGACGGATTAGTTAAACTAATCCTTATTGATTTTATTAACGTGCGGTTCAGTGTTTTTTATTATGGTTTTTGCATAAATAGTTAAAATAAAATCGGCGTTACTCTCGCCAATACTGGTGTTTGTGTGTTTTTTATTTATTTATATGCATTTTAAACAAAAATTTTGACTATTTATTCAGATTAAAAAAACTTAATTAAACTCTTTTTTATTCGTTTTTAAATACATTGTTGGAAACAAAAGCTTGTCACTACTAATAATTATTAAACCAAGTACAAAAAAACAGAGTGAAAAATCACTAATATGGCTTAAAAGCATTTGTAAAAAACGCAGTTTTTCTTATTGTATGTTTACTACAACGGGAAACTTTAACGATGACTGCGCTCAAATAAGGTTGCTACTGAGTAAATTTACCAAAGTAGTTGTACTTGGCGGAGACGGTACATTGAGCTTGGCGGTTAATGCGTTAATAGGGAGTAGCTGTACGTTAGCATTATTGCCTTGCGGTACAGGTAACGATTTCTCGAGAGGGTTTAGTTGCAAAGAAGATGATTGGCGAAAGGCACTATTTAATACACCGACAGCAGTTGATGTAGGAAAAATTAATAGCCGCTATTTTATTAATATTGCAGGGGTAGGGTTTGATGCTCATGTAGTTAAAGCGATTAATGCTAAAGCTAGTTTTTCATCTTTTGATTACAGTTGGACGAGCATTAAAGAGCTATTTTATTATCAAGCTCAGCAGTTACAAGGTACGTTTAATAACGATGTTCGGCAGTATAAAAATTTAATTACCGTATTTGCTAATCATAAGTACTTTGGTGGTGGTCTAGAAATAGCGCCAAAAGCAGATTTAACTGATGGGCTACTTGAGTGTTATCAAATGCGATCGGGTGGGCTTTTTTATAATGTAATAAGCTTTATGAAGTTATTTTTTAAGCGCCATCAGCATATAAAAAACCTTAACTACAGTCGCTTAAATACAGCTTCCATAAAAACTGAAGGGTTATTGATTGAAGCAGATGGTGAACTGGTAGGTAAAACTCCTGCCGTTATTAGTGTACATGGGCAGGCTTTACTTTTTCATATGCCAATAAAAAAGCGCCTACAGTAGGGTAGGCGCTTTTACGTTAGTTGCGTTAATAACGCGTCTAACTGGGGACGGAGCCACTTTTAGCCATTGCTCTATTAGCTAAAAAGGCGTTAATTCGTTTTGTTGGAGTAAGCACAATGGCGTTACCTAATAGCACTAGGCTAAATCCTGCAAAGGTATTTGCGTGCCATTCAAAGCCTTCAAAAAAGCTACTCAGTGTTACTGCCACTAATGGGAATAAAACAATAACGTAGCTGGCTTTTTCAGGGCCTATATTTCTAAGTAGAGCAAAGTAGCAACCAAAAGCGATTACAGTGCCAAATATTGATAGATAAAGTAGTGATAACCAGTAACTTGGTGGAGCATTTAAACTAAATTGCACATCGTTCATTAATACATATAAAGCCAAGCCTATAGCGCTGTATAACATACCCCATGCATTGCCTTGCAATACACCAATTTGTTTACGAGAATTACGAACGCTTACCATATTTCCCAATGAAGCCACAAAGGTGCCACCGAGGGCAAGTAGTAACCCGACCAACGCACCATTACTCAAGTCGAACTGCTGTAACTGTGGCCAAAACAGACACGTAATACCTAATACAGCGAGTACAGCACCTGTATAAATTCGTTTTGAGATTGGCTTACCAAAAAATAACCGAGTATTGACTATGTTCATAACCAGCAGCATTGAAAAGGCAATAGAGGTCATGGCTGAGGTAAGGTGATTTTGTGCCCAGTAAAGCATTAAATAATTTAATCCAAAATTACAAATGGCTAATAAAACAAAAAAGCCATGATCCAGTAACTTAAATCGCATGTCGGGTTTTTTGTACGCTACATATAACCACATTAAAAGCGCTGCAATAGCAAAGCGATAAAATAACGATAACTCTACCGCAATATCACCTAACTGAAACTCTATGGCTAACCAAGTTGAGCCCCAAATTAAAACAGTTGTAATGTATAGCGCTGCACTTTTCATGGTTAGTCTCCAAAGCCCGATTGAATGGCTATTTTAAGACCTATCTGTATACTTACCATATACAGAAAAGTAAAAATGTAACCTATACAGATTTGGTGTGTGATGATAAGACAAAAAAATAGCCAAGGGCATGAGTTTTTATATCAGCAAGTTATTCAGTTGATTAGAGATATGAGCGCTCAACAAGTTTTACTCCCCGGCGAAAAACTTCCATCACTGCGTAAAATGGCAGATAACTTAAGCATAAGTATCCCCACTGTAAAACAGGCTTACCAGTCACTTGAAGATCAAGGGTTGGTAGAGGCGCGTGAAAAATCAGGATATTTTTTAAAAGTCGTTAGCATGGCGCACAATTTACCTAAGCGAGTTAAATTAAGTCGCGAACCTGTTGTGGTAAATAAACAAGCCTTAATAGAGCAGGTGTACAGCGCGATTCATCAAGCGAACGTAGTCCCTTTTGGTATCGCTAACCCAATTGCCGCAGCACCTACCGATAAAGCACTCGCCAGAAACATGCGCCGCGTAATGACTATCGCAGGCAGTAAAGCCATAAACTATGGCCCAACAGATGGGTTTGTACCGCTGAAAAAGCAATTAGTGCATCGCTATTTAGATTTTGGCATTGGCATTGATATGGACGAGCTTGTGATCACCAATGGTGCACAAGAAGCCATGGCTATTGCACTTAAGTGTGTAACAAAGCCAGGCGATGTAGTGGCTATTGAGACACCTTGTTATCACGGGATTATAGAGCTAATAGAAAGCTTAGGGCTTAAAGCGCTCGAAATACCACTGTGCCCAGATAATGGCATTTGGTTAAGCGATTTGGATCGCGCTTTGAATGAACATGACATAAAAGCGTGTTTATTCTCGACAGCAATTAGCAACCCTGTGGGCAGCTTTATGCCAGATACAAATAGGCAGCAGCTGGTGGAGTTACTCGAAAGCCACGACGTAGTGCTTATTGAAGATGACGTATACGGCGATTTATATTTTACGGCAAAACGAGGCACACCTGCTTTAGCGTACTCTAAAAAAGGATTAGTGATCAGTTGCTCATCTTTTTCTAAAACCGCAGCGCCTAGCTATCGTGTGGGTTGGGTCGTTGCCGGTAAATTTGCAACACAAGCGCGGCGATATAAACGAGCACTAAGTTGCTCCGCTTCGTTAATAAACCAATGGGCGTTATCAGAATTTATTGCCAGCGGCGAGTACGACCGTAACTTAAAGGTACTCAGGCAGCGCCTGCGCGATAACAAAGAGCGTATGCGATGGTGTTTGCAACAAACTATGCCAAAAAATACACGTATAAGCGATCCAAAAGGAGGCTGTGTAATGTGGCTAGATTTAGGAGGCGAATACGATAGTCAAAAATTATTTTTACTTGCTCTTGAGGTTGGTATTAGTATTACCCCTGGGCTTATTTTTTCAGCCTCTAATAAGTATAAAAGCTGCGTAAGGTTAAGTTATGGTGTGCCGTGGAGCGAGCAGATAGAGCAAGCAATAGTTACATTGGGCAAGCTCACTTTATTAGCTAAAAAGTAATACCAATCTGCTTATATATGGGGTCTATTTAACGTTAAGAAAATTACGCTAGAACTAGGCAAAAGTTTTTGTATCTATTGTTCTAAATAAAAAATTTTTAACGAAGTTATAGTGCAATTTAATTCGTTAAATTGATCAAAGATTTATGCAGGTTGGTATAAGTTTGGGAAACACAAAAAAGCAGCATTTAAGTAAACTTAAGTGCTGCCAAAGGGATGTTAAATAACGTTTGCTGTACTAATTCTGTTTAAAGCTAAATAACTGGTAACCTTTAAGCTCTGGCACTTGCATTACTAATTGCTCTTCTTGTTTTGCAATATCAGCAAAGTTTTCACATAAAGAGTTAGCTCTCTCTTCAAGTGCGCTTGCATGTAGCTCTACTTTTTCTTCTATTTGTGCACCCATATTTTCCATGCGCTGTTCAAAGGCATCCATATCGCCGCCTGAACCAAGTAACTCAGAACCTAAAGCCACTAAAATACTGCCCATTGATTGCATTACTGCTGATTCAACCGCTGTTTCTATCTGCTGCTCAAATTGTTGTTCAAAGTTTTCGCCAAATTGATTAAAACTTTGTTGGCCCATTACAAATGTACCTTGCTGGTAAAATGTGTTTTCTACCTCAATTTTAATGTCGTCCATAAGCTCAGACATATTATCAAGACCGTCAATATTAAATGCACTGCCTACTTCTTCTAATGCCACACCGGCAATTTTAACACCCTCTAACGCTATGTTAGCTACTTCAGGTAATTGAGTGCGTAAGCTGTCAGAGTACTTATTCAGTGCTTCGCGTTGTGAGCTATTAAGCGCTACAAGCTCGCCATTTACGGTTAAGTCACCATGGGCATTAAATTGCATAGTTTTATTATTGGCAGTAAAAATTTCTAATTCGTTTGGTTTAATACGTACATCGTTTTTAAATTCGACGTTACATTCATCGTTACTAAATGAAATTGCAGAATCGTTGTCGTTATGAGCCATAGCGGCTGGCGTACAAATTAATGCGCTAACTAATAGTAATTTTTTCATGTTTGTTCTCTACTTTTTGTTGATGACGATTAATTAATAACAAGTTTGATGCCAGTTTTATTTTTCCATAAAAAACAATTGATTAAGTGTTTTTCTTTATTTTTTAGCAAGTCAAAATAATTAATAAATAACTATTTTTTAGTCAAATTGGCTAACTAATAAAAATTAATAAATTTTATTTATCGATACGATAAAAAACTCTCACTTTCCTCAATTCAAATTTAGCGCTATTTATTCACATTACTGACATGAAGACTATTTACAGTAGTCGCGTGGCTTTATTTTGATGTTAATTTGCAGTGCACTTTGGCATTAAACATTTTTAATTTTACCGGCTATTGCGATAATAAAATCCTTGGTTGGTCTCAAACACTTTATGGAGTGGGTTGTGGGTAAGACATTTAGTTACGATGCGCTAGATGACGATTTTGTTGAAGACGAGTACGAAATGCTCGGACGTAATCAACACGATAAGAACAAGCAAAAGGTTAAAAAGAAGTTGGAAGACTACCTTGAGCAAAAACGCTTGCGTAAAAATCTAGGCGAAGACGATTTAAGCGATTACACCGATTAAATTTCACTAGTATAAATAAAATACCAATTAATATTGAGAGTTTAAATGTGCAGTTATGCGTATGTTTAAGTTTCAATAGTATTGGCAATAAAGAGGCCTTGCGCCTCTTTATTACTTTTTAAAGCGTACTTTTAGCCTGTGCTAATGCTTTTTGAATTGTAAGTTCTAGCTTTTCGGGTTTAATAAAAGGTGCATAACGTTTAATTGGTGTACCATCTGCGGCAATTAAAAATTTAGTAAAATTCCACTTTATTTTACGTGTTAAAAAACCAGGTAAAGCCGATTTTAAATAACGAAAGATTGGGTGAGCATGCTCACCGTTTACATCTACTTTGGCCGCCATTAAAAAACTCACACCAAAATTAATTAAGCACCCTTGCTCTATTTGTGTTGCGTCGCCGGGTTCTTGCTGACCAAATTGATTGCACGGAAATCCCAGAATAACTAAACCTTGGCTGGCATACTTATTGTGCAAAGCTTGCAGTGACTCGTACTGGTAGGTAAATCCACATTTACTTGCGGTATTAACAATAAGCACAACCTTACCTTCAAAATCATTAAAGTTGATAGGTTGACCCTGTAAGCTTGTTGCGCTTAATTGATGAAATTCGTGCATATTGGCGTCTTTTTTATTGTTGTTAGCCGCATTTTAACCTGAGTGCAGTATTTCATAAAGTATAAAGATCGCACTAATTTAAAATTAGAAATAGCCCCATACCGGCAAGCGTAGTGTAATAAATATTATGTGTTTTGTAGGCAACAATAATGGCGACTATTGCTGCGCTTAAATAAGGGTTTTGCCAGTTTAAGTTAATGCCATCTTCATTCAAAAACACGATAGGCACCCAAATTGCTGTAAGCACTGCTGGTGCGCTAAAGCTTAAAAATTGCTGCATTTTAGGGCCTACTTTAAACGGCAAAGCACGGTGTAAAAATAAATAACGCGTAAAAAATGTAATGCACGCCATGAGTAAAATAGTCGTCATCATGGCGTTACTTCCTTTTTAGTGGCTAGTCTTGCTGTGCTGTAACCTGCGGCCATTGCCAGCAGCGCTGAGCAAACAAGCCATAACTCAAATCCTGTGCTTTTTAAAAGCGTTGCGCTAATGCCTGCTACAATTACCGTAACGAGTGAGGCCAAATTTTTAATGCCCGGAATAACCAAAGCTATAAACGTGGCAGCAATGGCAAAGTCGAGCCCTAAATTAGTTAAATCGGGCAGCATTGTGCCTGCTACAATGCCAATTAACGTCCAAATATTCCATGCAATATAAAAGCTAAAACCAGCGCTCAATGCGTATATTAAACGTGTTTTTGTTCTGTACGCTTTTCTATGGTGAGAAAATGCAAATAACTCATCGGTTAATACAAAACTTACTGGTAAGCGCCAACGCATAGGTTGGTCAATTACCTTATGACGCACAGCTAAACCGTATAAAAAGTGCCGAGAGCTAATAATAAATGTTGTGAATAAAATTGTGAGCAATGGTGTGTTGCCCGCTATAAGTTCAATTGCAACAAGCTGTGCAGAGCCTGCAAAGACTAATAACGACATTGCTTGGGTTTCTAGTGCACTAAAGCCATTTTGAATCGCTAAAGAACCACATAAAATGCCCCAAGGAACAACAGCTAAACACAGTGGTAGCATATCTAAAAAGCCTTTTAAAATAGCTTTTTTAACTGGTTGCATGATATTTACTCGCACGGCTTGTAGAATGGCTCATAAGGATACCTTAATATTATGATGTTAAAGTAGTTAACGAATTAGATAATACTGTTTTTTTAAGGATAGGCGCAATGACGACGTTAAAAGTGTGGGATGGGTTTATTAGATGCTTTCATTGGTTTTTGGTTGTAAGTATTGCGGTGCTTTATTTTAGTATTGAAGAGGGCATGATTGAGCTTCATTTTGTTGCTGGGTTCTTTACTTTAGCACTCATCGTAACGCGTTTAATATGGGGCATTATCGGAAGTAAAACTGCGAGATTAAGTGGGTTGCTGCACTCTCCTCGTGCTATTTTAAAGGCACTAAAGACACCAAGCGACTCGCTAGGTCATTCAGCACCTGGCAGTTGTATGGTAATGGTATTTTTTATAATTATAATTACGCAGCTTATTACCGGGTTAATGAGTAGTGATGGCATTTTAACTGACGGCCCGCTTGCTCAATATGTGTCTAGCGATACGATTGATTTTGCAAATTGGCTACATGAGCTGAATTTTGACATTTTACTTTATGCTATTGGTTTACATGTATTAGCTATTATTGTTTATAGAATAAAAGGTAAGCCGCTAGTTAAGGCGATGATCACAGGCTCAAAAGAGTTAAAAGCGGATGACTCTGAGGCTAAAGTAACAAAAGCGTCTTGGCCTGCGTGGCTAATATTTATATCTTTATTGGTGTTGCTGATATTTACGTGGGCAAAAGAACCTTTAACTTATTTATTTAGTTAAAAACACATTAAACCAATCTTAAAGGGTTGGTTTTTATTTTTGGTTACATTCTTTTGTTTGATTGTTATGCGGGGCCGAATTATAATCGCCGCATTGCTGGCAAACTAATCGAAAGATTAGGGCGCAAAGTTTCCGGTCTAAGGCTTTTTATAAAGCTATGGTAGCGGGACTACTGCATAACGTGTTGTTATGTATCACTTGCCCTCAGTGTATTTTTTGTGTATCCATAGTGTATGGATAAGATTTTGTAACTCTTAAGGTGTTGCCGTGTTTATGCATACGTCGTTGGCCTGTGGAAAGTGGTCAACAATAGGTTGCTTAAATCATCATACCCAATTGTTTATTGGCGATGTGGTGAGTGTAACCTTTTATGACATGCAAGGAGAGCTAGTTAGTTTATCATTTGATTACAAAATCACCTCGCTTGAACAAGGTGAACCTCACGCATGGCCACGTTTAGTTGCCGAGCATATTAACGTGCATGTACCCCTTGTTAGCGCAGGTAAAATGACCGAACAAGGTTTAATTGTAGCCTATAGAAACAATGAAATTTTTGCTTTGCAAAGCAGTGGTATATGTAAAGCGCATGTCGATTTTCATTGTATTGCAAAATGCGATGAGCGTGTTGTTAATAACCTTGATACTTATGATTACGTGTACCCTGAAAATTGTGAAAACTATAATGCGGGTACAAAGGTATTGCAGCCAAAAACAGGGCATGTTTATCAATGTAGGCCTTGGCCATTTAATGAGTTTTGCCGCGCGAGTGACGATAAAAAGTTTATGTTCGAGCCCGGTATTGGACAAAGTTGGGCTATGGCTTGGCAGCAAATATAAGGCTGTTAGTGAATTATCTTCCCAAAGGTATAGCGGTTTTAGTAATGAAGCGTTTACCGTTTTAGCCCATCCAACTATTGGATGGGCTTTTTTATTTTTATGATAAACTGTAAATCACGTTATTTTTTTAATTGGTTTTGTTGTGTCTCGTCCTGACTATTCTTTAAGTTTATTACCTAATTTCCCGATTGCTAAACAGCAAGCCCATACATTAAGTACTCATAATAAAATACGCACTGATAATTACTATTGGATGCGTGATGACGATCGTCAGGATGAGCAAGTACTTGCACATTTACATGCTGAAAATGCATATTGCGATGAACAGTTAGCTGCAATGAAGCCACTCCAAAATACACTTTTTGAAGAGTTAAAAGCACGCATTGTAAAAGACGATAACTCGGTACCCGTTAAAGACGGGAAATACTGGTATCACTCAGAAGTTCGTGGTGATGATGAGTACTCTCGCCATTATAGAAGCACGAGCATAAAGGCTGATAATAAAGAGCTTTTACTCGATGTGAATATATTAGCTGAGGGATTTGAGTTTTTTGAGCTAGGAGAAGTCGCACTAAGCCCATGCGAGCAGCTTATGGCTTACTCTGAAGATACTGAAGGTCGTCGTATTTATAATGTTCGCTTTAAAAGCTTAACGACCGGTGAAATGCTACCTGATGTACTTGAAAATACAGAAGGGCAGGTTGTTTGGGCTAACGACAATAAAACTGTTTTTTATGTAAAAAAAGATTTAAAAACGCTACTAGGATACCAAGTATTTAGGCATGAGCTTGGCAGCGAGCAAAGCCAAGACGTAATGGTTTACGAAGAGCAAGACAGCAGCTTTTTTATGGGGCTTGGTAAAAGCCGCGACGAAGGCTTAATTATTATTGATTTAGCATCGACAGAGACCAACGATACATGGGTGCTTGATGCTAATAAGCCCACTGACGAATTTAAAGCATTAATGCCGCGTGAAGATGGCCACGAGTTTGACGTAGATAAGCTAGGTGACACATTTTATATTGTGACTAACTGGCAAGCTAAAAACTTTAGATTAATGACGGCAACAAACGAAACGATTGCTGATAAAACACAATGGTTTGAGCATACAGCTCACAGAGAAAATGTACTGCTTGAAGGTGTAGAGTTATTTAATGACTTTTTAGTATTGAGTGAACGCGAGCAAGGGCAAGCTCGATTTGTAGTTGTTAATAGGCTAGGGGATCGTATGGCACTTGAGTTTGCCGATCCTTGTTATTATGCTGCAATAGCAATGAACCCAGAGCCAGACACACGCACTGCGCGTATTTATTACTCAAGTTTAACAACACCAGGCTCTTTATATGATGTTGATTTAGCAACTGGCGAAAAAACACTACTTAAACAGCAAAAAGTACTCGGTAGTTTTAATGCCGATGACTATCAGTCGGAGCGATTAATGGTAACTGCTCGCGACGGAGTTAAAGTACCTGTATCTGTTGTTTATCGAAAAGACAGCTTTAAAAAAGATGGCACAAATCCGTTATTTCAATACGGCTATGGCGCCTATGGTTATACGATTGATCCTAGTTTTTCTAGTTCGTCATTGAGCTTACTCGATCGTGGCTTTGTTTATGTTATTGCGCATGTTCGAGGCTCTGAAATGCTAGGTCGCGAATGGTATGAGCAAGGTAAAAAAGAGCATAAACAAAATAGCTTTAGTGACTTTATTGATGTGACAAAAGCGCTTGTTGATCAAGGTTATTGTGATAGCAATAAGGTGTTTGCCTCAGGCGGCAGTGCCGGTGGCCTATTAATGGGGGCGGTTGTAAACCAGGCACCAGAGTTATATTGTGGTGTTGGCTGTCATGTACCATTTTTAGACGTATTAACCACAATGCTTGATGAAAGTATTCCACTCACAACAAATGAATACGATGAATGGGGTAATCCAAATGAGCCTCAATTTTATGATGTGATAGAAGCTTACTCGCCTTATGACAATATTAGCGCACAAAACTACCCGAACATACTCGTTACTACCGGTCTTCATGACTCACAAGTACAGTATTGGGAGCCTATGAAGTGGGTTGCAAAAATGCGTGAACTTAAAACAGACAGTAATATTTTAGTATTTAAAACCGATATGGATGCAGGTCATGGCGGTGCATCAGGTCGTTTTAAAAGCTTAGAAGAAAAAGCCCTCGAAATGGCCTTTTTTATTGCGCTGTTAAATTAACTGCAAAATCGGAAAATTGTATTACTCTATATATAGAAGTTGATATATATAAGGTAATTTATGTTTGGAGCACATGGCGAATTTCAGATTTGTTCACAGCCCCCTCATATGTATTTAAAATTGAAGGGGAGCTTTAACAATGAAGGTATAACATCATTAACTAATGGTGTTATTCAAGAATTGAGCACTCACCCTGAAAATACGATTAAGTTTGTGATTGTTAACTTAAAAGAGTTTGAACTGTTAACTTTAGATAGTCTTGATTCGTTAGAGGCCTATTTTGCGGGTGTAAAAGAACGTGGCTATCAACGAGTTGACTATATAAACATTAATATCATAGCTAAAAACATGTTTGAAAAAGTATGGAAAAATAGCGATGTAGAAGTTAATTTTTATAAAGATACTGAAAGCTATTTATTAGTGCATCCAAGTGATAGTTATATAAAACAGAACTGGTAATTAATATGAGTATTATAAACCGCTACTGAAGAGGGCTTATAATACTCTCTAAACACCCTTTATAGCGCCTTGAAAGGTTTAAGCACATATCGTTTTTAAGTCTGACTTTATAATCGCCACTGTCAGTAGGCATCAGTTCGCAGATAGCTTGTTTTCTTACCAGCGTTGAGCGATGAATACGAATAAACCCTTCTGGCTCTAGCTGCTGTTCAATATTTTTCATGGTTTCGCGGTGTAATACCGGTGTACTACCTTGGGTAAAATGCAGCTCTACATAATTGCCCGCACCATTAATCCAAATAATATCTTTTATATCAATTAGCCTTACCTTACCTACATCTTTAACTACGATATGTGATGATGGTTTTTCGGTTTGTGTGCTTTGTTGATATTGACGTTCGGCCGCGCTTGCAATCGGGCAAAGGTGAATCAGTTTATCAAAGCATTTATCGATACGTGGTGCAGTTGAATCTACTATTAAAAAATCAACAGCGCCAACTTCAAAAGCAAAACTCGCAAAATGACCCGACTGGGCAATAATGACTAACTTAAGCTTTTTAGCGAGCTCCGTTAAATGCACTATTTGCATAGGGTCTGCCAGATTAGTTAGTTCGTAAAACAGTACGTTGTATTGATCTGTATCTATCTGATCTAATCTGTTTGCCTGAATAAAAGATTGAGATTCAAAGTGTCGGTGCTCTTGCACGCGCTTTGTTAAAAATGTTGCAAACTTAGTGTTACTAACAAAAGTTAATGCATGAAAAGAAGCGACCATTATTTTATATCTCTTGCTGTATATAATAATAAAGACCGTGCTTAGCGGAAAAACTGTTATGAAAAGTACAATATATTTATAAAATAATTGTGACGTACTAATTCGTCCCATCAAACTAGCTATTCATACCAAAGATTACGCCTAATAAATAACGTACGTAGAGTGTTTAAATAAATCCCCTTACTGTAATCCGCGAAGTAACTATTTAGTTACAAAAATAACAATTCAGGGGAATTATATGACATTAACTAACAAAGGTAGCGCGCGATTATTTAAAAAATCGTCGTTAACAGTTGCGCTAAGCAGCGCGATACTTGCAAGCATTTCATTTCAAGGTGTGGCTGCAGAAGATGACGAAATTACTAAAATAGAACGTGTACAAGTTACAGGCTCTCGCATTCGTTCAGCTGAGGCGATGTCATCAGCGCCTATTCAAGTTGTAGATAGCACAGCAATCGACGCATCTGGTTCATTAAATATTCAAGATTTACTACTAGATAATCCAGCATTTGGTTCACCGGCAATCAGTCGTACTAACTCAAACTTTAGTACAGCTAGTGCAGGTGTTGCGACTGTAGATTTACGTAATTTAGGTTCTAACCGTACATTGGTATTAGTTAACGGTCGTCGTTATGTATCAGGTGTACCAGGTAGCTCTGCTGTCGATTTAAACACTATTCCGAGCCAATTTATTGAACGTGTTGAAATTATGACAGGTGGTGCTTCATCTGTTTATGGCTCTGACGCTGTTGCTGGTGTAGTTAACTTTGTTTTAAAAGATGACTTTGAAGGCGTTGAGTTTGATGGTCAGTACGGTGAATCGAGTGAAGGTGATGATGAGTCACGCCAATTTAACTTTACCTCAGGCTTATCAAGCTCAGATGGTAAAGGACACGCAATGTTTCACCTTGGTTACTCTGATCAAGGCGCTGTTTTCTCACGTGACCGTGATCGCTCAGCGGTAGACCAATTTTCAGGTATTTTCTTCGAAGATGATCCAGTAGCAAATCCAGGTTCTGTATTTGATGCAGTAAGCCCGTTTTTATCTTCATTTCCACCACAAGGTCGTTTTAGCGCTGGGGATGAAACATTTACATTTAATGATGCAAACAACCTACAAAACTCATTTAGTACTAATGGCGGCGATGGCGTAGCTGCAAATGGTTTTAACCGAAGCGGTGTACGTACAATAGCAATACCTACAGAGCGTTACTTATTCGCCTCAAATGGTAGCTACGAGTTAAGCGACAAGCATAGCTTTTTTTATGAAGGCACTTACGCTGCAACAACAACCGTTTCTGAATTAGAGCCATTTCCTTTTGCCTCTGACGACATTTATGCAAATGGCCAGGTACCAATTGAATTTAATGTAAACGGTGAGCTTTTACGTAACGCGTTTGTTCCAGACGATATATATAACGCAGCAACCGATACCGATGGTGATGGCGCACGAGATATCTTCTTTGCAAAACGTTTAAGTGATATCGGTAATCGTGGAGCACGAGCAGAGCGTGATACATTCCGTTTAGCACTTGGTTTTCAAGGTGAAATAGCCGATGGTTGGTTTTACGATACTTACTATGTATACGGTAAAACAAAAGAGCAACAAGTTTCAGGCGGTCTAGTTAATGTACAAAGCTTCCGTCAAGGTTTAGAAGCTGTGATCGATAGCCAAGATTTAGATGGTGATGGTATTACTGATGAGGCTATCTGTATCGATGCGACAGCACGTGGCTTTAATTGTGCACCAGTAGACATTTATGGTTTTAATTCGTTATCGCAAGGTGCTATTGATTTTGTAAGTGCACCTAGCTCACTTTCAACGTCGGTTGAGCAAGAAATCATTGGTGGTAATATTTCAGGTGATTTATTTGATTTACCAGCAGGTACGGTAGGTATTGCAGCTGGTTTTGAATACCGTGAAGAATTTTCACGCAGTGAATTTGATGCACTACAGCAAGCAGGTCTTAATGCGGGTAATGCAATCCCAGCAACAGAAGGCTCGTTTGATGTAACTGAGTATTATGTAGAAGCAAATATCCCAGTGCTTGATACTGTAACAATGAACGCAGCTGTTCGTTTATCTGACTATTCAACTGTAGGTAGCACTGAAAGCTGGAATGTGGGTGTTGATTGGGAAGTAATGGATAGCTTACGTTTACGTGCTACTCGTGCTCGTTCAACACGTGCTCCAAATATCGATGAACTATTTTCTCCGCCTTCACAAACTTTCCCAAGTGGCTTAAACGATCCATGTTTAGGTGTTACTAATAGTGGCGGTGGTGCTGCTGGTGATGCTTGTCGAACAGATGGTGGTGTTACAACTAATATCGCTTCAAATGGTGAGTTCACGCTTAACCAGTCTGACTTACAAGGCATTAGTGGCTTTAACCGTGGTAACCAAGATTTAAAAGAAGAAGTTGGTGACTCTGTAACAGTAGGTTTAGTATTTACACCAGAAAACCTAATATCAGGACTAGATATTACGCTTGATTACTTTGATATCGAAATTACAGATGCAATAGTATCAACACCTCGTCAGTTTATTCTTGACCAATGTTATGGCGGCGGCGATACAAGCTTTTGTGACTTTGTAACTCGTCGTAGTGCGCCATCAGGTAATAATAGTGCTGGTTCACTAGAATTTATCGACAGTGGTGTATCTAACAGTGGTGGTTTAGGTACAGAAGGTGTTGATTTAACACTAACGTACTCTGCTGATATTGGTCCTGGTGCGTTTAGAACTCGCCTTGCTTATACTTACCTAATCGATGGTTATAGCATTCCACTTCCAGGCGCTGATAAAGATGAGTTTGCTGGAGAAATTGGTGCATCAGAGCATAAAGCTAACTGGAACTTTGGTTATAAACTTAACGACTTTGATTTTAACTGGAGCTTAACTTACATTGGCGCTGCAGACTTTGATGATCAATTCTTAAGTGGTTTTGGTATTGCTCCAGGTGGAGTAGGGATTGGTTCAGTAACGTATCATGATGTTCAAGCAAGTTACCATATCAGCGATTCAACAGAGCTTTACGCTGGTGCAAGTAACTTATTTGATAAAGAGCCACCACGCATTTTATCGGGTGTGAGCGGTTCAAGTACTGGTACTGAAACTGATGCTGGTACGTACGACCCAATTGGTCAATCATTCTACATAGGTTTTAGAAGTAAATTCTAACCAACAATAACGACACTAATATAGTTACTTAATTAGTTACGTTCACAAAGCCTCAGTATCGCTGGGGCTTTTTTATTGGAAAAAATAATAAGAGCAGTAATACTTATACATTGTTTATCCCAATATATGAGCATTGTGCCCACTTAAACCAAAAACAACGCCACTGGTAACAGGGGCGTTGTTTAGTATTGGGAGGAGACTAATATAGTAACCGAATCGCTTGATTATTTAACGATTTATCCCTATTTGTGGCCCTCTTCATTGAGGGCTTTTTTTTGCTGGTTTAGTCTAAGTAAGCCTTTAGCATCCAAACCAATTTTTCTTGCTCTGAGATGTAATCGCTCATTAGTGAGGCTGTACCTTCATCGTCTGCATCACCAGCTTGGCTTAAAATATCACGCTGCATGTGAATTAATGTGCTGTAACCAGCAAGTAGGTTTTCTACGGCTGTAACGCCATCACTAATACCTTTAGCTTCTTTGATTTTACTTACTTCAAGGTAATCAGAAAATGCATGTAGAGGTGCGCCATCTAACGTTAAAATACGTTCTGCAACTTCATCTACTTTTAGAAGTAGTAAGTTATAAATTTCTTCAAACTTAACGTGTAGTTCAAAAAAGTTACGGCCTTTAATATTCCAGTGAAAGCCACGCGCGTTCATGTATTGAATCTGGTAGCTACTCAATAATGTATTGAGTGACTTTATGATGTCTTCGCTTTTTGCGCTGTTTAGACCAATTGCGTTTACATGTGACATAACTTGCTCCTGAATAACCGTTTGTTTGTGAACTTGTGATAAGTATTACTAATTTCGATAAATTAGTAAAATCGTTTAAATGTATCTAGTTAATAGTTTTAACCTATTAGCTGTTTTTGATACCTATATTCACTTTAGACTATTAATAGAAGTGGGTCTGATTAATAAAAATACTACCCCTCAAAAGTAAATAAACCTCAAAAGTATATAAATCATGATCTAAAACAAACTTTATTCAAGGTAATAACTTAGCTATTTTTTATTGATGCAGGTCAAAAATCATCCACCCTAACGGCGCATAATAATGTTGTCGAAATAATTAGGAGAGATAACATGCATGCAAAAACAGCGAAACAAAATAAAGCAGAGTTAATAGTGGTAGGAATTGCAGTCATCGCATTTGTATTTGGGTTAGTAGCGCACTTGGCGGGTGCAAGCTTTGCGAACTCAGATTTTTTTGGCTACATTGCGGCGCCGATTCCGCTTATATTGGCAGTGGTATTTTTAATTAGTTATAAAATAGCAGCCAATGCTGAGGATTAATCTTTCTCGTTTAAGCACTTTAAAATGTAATCGAGTACTTGGCGCGAGTAAATCATACTGGTATGGCTTAAATGAAACACTTTATGTTCGGCCATACCTTTAAGTTTGGTTTCATCTAGTAATACAGTGCCATCTGACTGGCTACCTTTGACTATTAAGGGCATAAGCCCAATAGGTAAATCGCCCGCAATACTGTAAAGCTTAGCTTTAAAAGGCCAATTACCATTTTTAGTGAGTAAAAATTCAACACTATTTTTTAAAAATGATTCAAACCCTTTTTGCTTCATTTTTTGCGCTATATGGCTGCCTTTATGTGGAGTACCCAGTGTAATTACCTTCGTAACATTCTGGCTAGCAGGGGAGTTTGCCTCTAGGTAAGCACGTGCAATAAGCCCTCCCATTGAGTGGCATACAAGCGCTGCAGGTTCGTTAGAAATACACTCATCAATTTGTGCAAATATGGTGTCGCGGTGAGGGTCGAGCGTATTATAGGTAATGTTTAATACCGTCATCCCCGATTCTTCAAGTCGTGAACAAAGTGGGCGCATAACAAAGCCAGACATATACAAGCCATGTAAAACAATAACGTGTTTAACTTTCATATGCTCCCTAATACCAATTTTATTAAAAACATGATCATTCTAGCGTATTAAATAACCCGCTACCTGCGTTAAAAATTATTTATATAGAACAACTATATGTCATAATTTCGCCTTGTTATCGACTTATTTCCTTGTCGCTATAATAGATAACTAATTTAATGCAATTGGTATAACTACCGTAATTACATTAATTGCAGCGGTTTTATTTCAATATTGGTTGTATCGGTATTTACCCATACTTCACCATCTTGAATGGTAATGGCGAGCTTAATTCCACGATCAACCAAAGCAGCAAGTGCTTGTGTTGCTGCATAATCAAGGCTAAAAATACTTAGATTTTTAAATTCATACAATTTAGGTTGGTGTTTTTGCCACCAAATTGCTTGATTGTTTTCACCGTAAGTATATAGCACCACTTTTTTAGATTTATTACAGGCTTTTTTAAGGCGTTTTTCATCTGGTAAGCCAAGCTCAACCCACAGCTCTATCTCTTCACTATAGCTTACATGCCAAAGTTCAGGCTCATCATCAGCGCTTAATCCTTTAGTAAATTCTAAACCATCACAGCTATTTAGCGCAAAAGCGAGTAAGCGAATCATCAACCGCTGATCGGTTTCTGATGGGTGTTGAGCCAAGGTTAAATTAAAATCTTGATAAACGTGGCGGTCCATATCGCTAAGCGATAACTGCACTTTCATAATGGTGGATTTAAGAGCCATAACAACTAATCTGAAAAAATTTGCGTCAGTATAGCGCAATTAAATGAATTGCCAGTTAAAATAGCGGTTAATTATACGTTAGGAGTTAAAAATGGCTATCCAGTGGTTCCCTGGGCATATGAATAAAGCCCGCAATGAAATTAAAGAAATAATGCCACAAATGGATGTGATCATTGAAGTGCTTGATGCGCGCATTCCCTACAGTAGTGAAAACCCGATGGTGGCAACCTTGCGTGAAGGTAAGCCGGTCATCAAAATTTTGAACAAAGCTGATTTAGCTGATCCTAAAATGACTCAAATCTGGAAAGATTATTTTGAGCAAGAAAACGGTGTTAAAGCGATTTCTTTTGGACATGATAAAGCAGCTGAAGTAAGTCGTATAAATGAGCTTTGTAAAAAGTTAGTGCCGCATAAAGTGGGTGCAGATAAGCAAATTAAAGCCATGATAATGGGTATTCCTAACGTGGGTAAATCTACGTTAATTAATGTACTGGCTGGACGCATAGTTGCAAAAACAGGTAATGAACCTGCGGTAACCAAAGCACAACAACGCATTAAGCTTGAAGACGGTATTATGCTTTACGATACGCCAGGTATGTTGTGGCCAAAAGTAGAGAATGAAAACTCAGGTTATCGCTTAGGCGCTACCGGTGCCATTCGTGATACGGCGCTTGAGTATGAAGAAGTAGCAAGTTATACAGCTGAGTACTTATTGCGTGCATACCCTGAGCTTTTAAAAGCGCGTTATAAAATAGACGAATTACCAGAAAGTGATTGGGAATTTGTTGAAATGGCAGGTAAAAAACGCGGCTGTATTCGTGGTGGTAATCAAATAGACACATATAAAATGTCTGAAATACTAATCAACGAATTACGCGACGGTATTATTGGCCGTATTACTATGGAAACTCCGCAAATGCGTGAGGAAGAAGAAGTAATGGTTGCTGGTTTACGTGCCGCTGCAGAAGCTAAAAAAGCAGCTAAAGAAGAAGAAAAGCTTCAACGCCGAGCGCGAGCTCGTAAAAACCGTCGTTAATATTTAACCAGAGTTCAGGTTATTTAATTAAAGTGATTTAGTTTTACTAAATTACAGACATAAAAAAAGCCCGTAAGGGCTTTTTTAGTTTCATATCTACCGTCACCGATATGAGCAATGTAGCAAGTAAAATAGTAGGGCGGTTACTCATCATCAACATCAAGGGGCGTTGCGGTTCATAACAAGTAACCATAGCTGTTTACGTGCGCCACACGTTGTTTCAAGGTCGAGAAACAAATCAATTCATTCCTTAACAAGTGGTATGCAATCCGTCTTGTTGATATTGATTATCAGTTAGATCTAACTGTCTGTCAATACCTAAATGCAAATAATTCTTATTATTGTGGCGCTTGTTTTTTATTCATATATAGATCGGCTAGTTAACACTGCCATTTCATAAAAATGCTTATCTTGGTTAAACAATTAAGAATAGGTTTTTAATGCTTATTGAATAATTTGATATGAATTTTTATTATAAAAGTATTAATCTTTCGAAGTTAAAATAAATTCAAGCTAGGAATGATTTTATCGCCTTCCAAGACAGCGACTGCTTTGATATCAAATAAAATAGTCTCTTATAAAATCTTAACCCCCAAAGATCAACAGCCTTTAATTAGTGGCTAAAAATATTCGTACTTAATTGGATATTTTAAGCCACTAACGCACTTTATTTGCTGTTATACGTAAATTAATCTGCTCCACTAGTACTTTATCCTGCTTGTTTAGACGCCCTACAATGAGCAAGAAATCACTACCGTCAGTTTTTATTACTTTAATGCTTGTGTTATCAAGTTTGGTTTTACCGTAGGTGGTTTCTATTTTTTCTATGTCTTTAAAGTGACTAAGATCCGATTCAAGCCTGCCGTCATCGTTTTTGTAGTAACTAAAAATATAGTTCTCGGTTATTCCGTTACCGTCTTCTCGGTAATCAAATACTGCATCGCTATAAAAATAAAGTATTTCTTCGTTTTCAGGTGTTAGGCGATTACGTTTTAAAAAGTGTACTTGGTAAGACCATAAACTATCGCCTTTTATAATTGCGGCATTGGGTAAAATATTTACTTCTTGAAGTACGCCTAAAAATAATAGAGGTGCAAACGCAAGCGAGATTAAATACTGTCTAATTCGCCAGTACGAGTTGTAATGTAGGGCTTCTTTACTTGTATCGGTTTGTTCAATGTAACTAACTAGAGGCAACCATAAAAATGGCATTATACAAATCACTATGGTTGCGTATTCGTCCATACGATAAGCAAAGACGCTGGCGAGTACCATTAGCCAGAGTGTTAAGGCAGTCCAGTTAGGCATTACTCTATTTTTGTTTAACTGTTGTTGGCTGTGCTCTGCAAGTGCGAGATACAAAGGGTAATACCATAAAAATGCAAATATACCTCGAGCAATAGGCATAATACTTGAGTTATCGCGCTCTTTAATGGCTTTAAAGTTACGATAACTCCAGTAGTTAACAAATATGCCTAAACTTAAAATACTGTAAATAATAAACTTACTTACAGATACTGCATAAAATGGACTATCTTCAAATTTCACTTTTTTTGCTGACTCTAATCGCCAATCGGCAAAAAAGAATATGAGTACTAAAATATAGCCAGCCAACACATATTTAAGCCAGCTATAACCAAAGCTATCTAGCACATCAGCTGTTGTTTGAGGCGTTTCGGTCGTTTCCGCGTATTTTAGAATAGGGTAATGGGTTGCTGATATTAACTTTTTACGCTGTGCTAAATAATCATCTATTTGAGCGGCTTTAATATGATCTTGTTTTGCGTAATAGTCATAACTCAGTGTTAAAACATTATCATTAAATTCAGTAGTTGTTTTTAGGTTGAAGTAGTCGTTATCAATTTCTTCTTGATCGCTATCAAATCCCCAACCTTTTTCTGCAAAATGTAGTTTTATTGTGGTGTTAATTATATTGGGGTAGCCAAAGTAGAGTGGGTCGGTGCGATTTACCTGCTTTGGTTCGTAAACGCTATTTTGTATTTCATTCGCGTAAAAACTAGCTTCGTAGCCTTCGTCTGTTTTTTCCCAAAATTCACTAATTAAATACGATTCTTTGGTTATTAGTTTACCCGTTTGTTCTTGCTCACTAATAGTCATTGCTTCATTGATTGATAGACCATTTAAAAAGCCTTGGTAATACTCGAAATAAGATTTAGCAACGCTATTTAGACCACTGCTGGCTATACTGCTTCTTCGGTTAATAGCTTCAAATTCAGCATAAGTGTACTGGGTTTCAAAACGTGATGGCTCAGATACTTTTTCAGCAATAAAAAAGTTATCTTCTACAGATACATTTGTATGTACAGGTTTTTGCGCCATTGAAGTTAAAGTGGTTTCACCTTTATCAATAATTAGGGCATAGCCATAATCAGGCTGTGCTAAATATTCGAGAGTACCTCGTTGGTAGCTAACCGTAGGATCGAGCCAGTAGCGTTTTCCGTTTTGTTTAAGCGTAACAATTACGTGATTAAATACACTTGCAGAAGGTGGAAGTTCTTTTAAACGTTTGGTTTCCTCTGTATCAACTAGCGCAGGGAAGGCCTCTATATCCATCGCTTTTAATAACGAGATAAGCAGTACTGTTTTATCTTTGCAATCGCCATATCGTAGCGAAAGCGTTTCTGAAGCTGACGTTGGTTGATGCGAGTTAGTGCCCATTTCAAGCCCTAAATATCGAACTTCGTCTTGGCTAAAGCGCAGTGCTGCTGCAATTTTGTCTGATGTTTTTGTGTGTTTTGCTTTTATTTCTTCAGCTACATCCAAAATGCTGTTTGGGGTTTCTATGGCTGACTGATAAAGTGGATATGCCCAGTTAACTACCTGACCCCAATCGTCAAACTCAGAAAAGTAAACTTGTGTATATGGGTCGTACCACGTTGGGGTTTGAGAATTTTGCTCGAGTAAGGGTTCTTCAAAAAGAGTTATAGAATAATCTTTGCCATATTTGTTAAGCGTTTCTTGAATATCTGCTGTGCCGTTTATTGTATTAATATGTAAAGGCGTTTGTTTACCCCAAAGTACACGCATATTTTGTTGCACTACGGGTACCGACCAGTTTAGCGTGCGTCTTGTACTAAATTTATTAGCATATATAGGGTTGCTACCTGCCACTGTGTAGCTGTAATCAAGTATGTCGCCACTGCGCATATCATCAATAATAATGTTGAGTGATAAGCTACCATTATAAATACGATCAGCTAACTCAGATTCACCTTGTATAACCGTCATTCTCGCGCTGCCAAGCTTATCAATACGCTCATTATTTCTAATAATCGTTAAGCTGTTTAGTGTTAGCGACTCATAACTTGGATCAAAATCAAGATTAAGCTGGCTTATATAATCAACACCACTTTGATTTAAAGCTTTCATAACCAAACGCGTATAGCGTTGCTGTTTTTGTCTGCTCGGTATATAGGATTGGTTATCGAGTAACAAATAAAGTGTGCCGTCACGTACCTTGGTTATGTCGGAATGCTTGGGTTGCTCAATAATATGTGTATTAACCCAATTAGCTGGTTTATCTATTTTATATTGCTGCGCAAAAATATTATGAGAGAAAATTAATAAGGTAAGTGCAATTAGCCAAGAGCTGAGTCGAAGGAAGTTCCATTTCATTGTAGGGTCTTATAGTTGTTTTTATAAATACTATTGAAGGAATAATGTACCAAATTTAGGCTTTTTTGACAATGAGATGTTAATTGAATCCATCCACATATTTATATCTATAATTATGATAATGAATAAGTTCAGCTCAATTTAGCTTATTATTTATATGCATAGGTTATAAATACAATGAAAGCATAAAGGTATTTAATTATCTCTAAAAATGGCTTTGCTGTTTGTCTTATTGCTCGGCACACATTTTACTTTGCAAAATACACTATGCTTTTATAAAGCACGCAACCACTGTATTTACCGCTCAGCAAATGGGTGACTTGGTCGGTGTTAGTCGCTCTACAGCACGCCGTTACTCGGAGTATTTGCTTGAATCAGTAAGTTAACAGCGGATCAAAGTTATGGCAGTATTGGCCGCCCTGAACGTTGCTATAAAATAGCGAAGTAACTTTGTGTACCTGATGCTAAAATATTAAATGCTATTTATTTCAGTGCCTTACATTTTTTTTGTTATGTTTGATATTTAATAGATACTGACGATAAAAAAAATATGTTGAATTGATTGCATTTTAAGCGGCTTGTATGGTGATGTTCGCTTTAAGTGATGTTATACTCCTGCGGAATAATTTATCGACTTTATTAAGAGCAAAATTAATGGCAGATTTATCGAAGTACAGAAACATTGGTATTTTCGCGCACGTTGATGCGGGTAAGACCACGACTACTGAGCGTATCCTAAAGCTTACTGGTCAAATCCATAAAACTGGTGAGGTTCATGATGGTGAATCTACTACTGACTTCATGGAACAAGAAGCTGAGCGCGGTATTACTATTCAGTCTGCGGCTGTAAGCTGTTTCTGGAAAGATCACCGCTTTAACGTTATCGATACTCCTGGACACGTTGACTTCACAGTTGAAGTTTACCGTTCACTTAAAGTACTAGATGGCGGCATCGGTGTGTTCTGTGGTTCTGGTGGTGTTGAACCACAATCAGAAACTAACTGGCGTTATGCTAATGATTCAGAAGTTGCACGTATTATCTTCGTAAATAAATTAGACCGTATGGGTGCTGATTTTTACCGTGTAACTGAGCAAGTACGTAAAGTACTTGGCGCAACTCCACTAATCATGACTTTACCAATTGGTATTGAAGATGAGTTTGTTGGTGTTGTAGATGTTTTAACTAAAAAAGCATACGTTTGGGATGACACTGGTCTTCCTGAAAACTACGAAATCACAGACGTTCCTGCAGACATGGTAGATAAAACTGACGAGTATTATGAAATGCTTGTTGAAACTGCCCTTGAGCAAGACGATGCACTACTTGAAGCTTACATGGAAGGTGAAGCACCTTCTTTAGAAGACATCAAACGTTGTATCCGTAAAGGTACTCGTGACCTTGCTTTCTTCCCAACATACTGTGGTTCTGCGTTTAAGAACAAAGGTATGCAGCTTATTCTTGACGCTGTTGTTGATTACTTACCATGTCCTACAGAAGTTGATCCTCAACCTCTTATGGATGAAGAAGGTAACGAAAATGGCGAGTTCGCAGTAGTATCTACTGACGAACCTTTCAAAGCGTTAGCATTCAAAATAATGGATGACCGTTTTGGTGCATTAACATTCGTACGTATTTACTCAGGTAAACTAAACAAGGGTGACACTATCCTTAACTCGTTTACTGGTAAAACTGAGCGTGTTGGCCGTATGGTTGAGATGCAAGCAGATGACCGTAACGAATTAACTAGCGCACAAGCTGGTGACATCATTGCTATCGTAGGTATGAAAAACGTGCAAACTGGTCACACTCTATGTGATCCTAAGCACCCTGTAACACTTGAGCCAATGGTATTCCCAACTCCAGTAATCTCGATTGCTGTACAGCCTAAAGATAAAGGCGGTAATGAGAAAATGGGTGTTGCTATCGGTAAAATGGTTGCAGAAGATCCATCTTTCCAAGTTGAAACTGATGAAGATTCAGGCGAGACTATCCTTAAAGGTATGGGTGAGCTTCACTTAGATATCAAAGTAGATATCCTTAAGCGTACTTACGGCGTAGACCTTATTGTTGGTCAACCACAAGTTGCTTACCGTGAAACTATCACTAAAGAAATTGAAGATAGCTACACGCATAAGAAACAATCTGGTGGTTCTGGTCAGTTCGGTAAAATCGACTACCGCATCAAGCCAGGCGAAGTTGCTTCAGGCTTCACGTTTAAATCATCAGTAGTTGGTGGTAACGTACCTAAAGAATTCTGGCCTGCAGTTGAGAAAGGCTTCAAGTCAATGATGGGTACTGGTGTTCTAGCTGGCTTCCCTGTACTTGACGTTGAAATTGAACTTTTCGACGGTGGTTTCCATGCCGTGGATTCATCTGCAATCGCGTTCGAAATCGCTGCTAAAGGCGCTTTCCGTCAATCGATCCCTAAAGCGGGCGCACAACTTCTTGAGCCAATCATGAATGTTGACGTGTTCACTCCAGAAGATCACGTTGGTGACGTAATCGGTGACCTTAACCGTCGTCGTGGTATGATGAAAGACCAAGAAGCTGGTTTAACAGGCAGCCGTATTAAAGCTGACGTACCGTTATCAGAAATGTTCGGTTACATCGGTACACTACGTACAATGACATCTGGTCGTGGTCAGTTCTCTATGGAGTTCTCACACTACGCTGCATGTCCGCAAAACGTTGCTGATACAGTAATCGCTGCAGAAAAAGAGAAAAAAGCTGCTAAGTAATTAGCTCTTTAACTCTTTAAAAAAACCCGCACATGTTGCGGGTTTTTTATTGCCTATAATTTGGTTTTATTTTTTTAGTTGTTTATAACTACTTTTTATTATTAATTAGTCCTATGTTACTAATTAATAAAAAGGTACTAGAAAGCAATTTATTTACCTCAATTACTTAATTGGTTGGTTTATAAGAGGTTAATTGTAAAGTAAATGTAACTGCATGAATTTTAAGAACTTCTATTGATGCATCTATATACGTAATGTAGAATACTAGCACTTTTAGACTAGAGCTCTAAAGTCAGATAAGGAAGTCTCCGCAGCAGAGACGTTTGCTATTAATTCTATATAAGACGTAACAATCATGAAATCTATTAAATTAGCACCAAACTGGTGGCTACAATTTACAAAATGCGTTTTAGCATTCAGCTTAATATTTTTAATTCATATTATATTTTCTGTGAACCTAAAAATTGTTTTTCTCACTGTAATGCCAGCTCTACTGATTATTACTACTTTTAATATTCTTCATCTTCGTTTTTTACATTGTTATAAAGCAGGCATTTGTTATACGCGTTTATGCACAAAGCGTTATATCAATAGCGAGGAAATTAGTTGCGTATCATTTAGTTCGTTTTTTCTTTTCACCATTTTTAAGGTGGAGTTAGATAATGGTAAAACGTTCCATTTTTATAACTGGCAACTTGATGATGAAACGCAATCAGCTATTTCTAAAATGTACTGCAATAAGTTAGCTAACAAAATTGAAAATATTAGCGATAAATGCAATGCTTGATCTTTAATTTAGATAGCAAAAAGGAGCGATTAATCGCTCCTTTTTTGTTTTTGTATTTTATAACGCGCTAATTAAACTTTTTTATAGCCTTAGCTTTTAGCGCTTTCATCTTTAGCCTGCGTGGCTTCTTAAAAGACTGGATAGGCATTGTTACCAAATGCTCTTGTGGTAGTGCCGGTATTGTTTGTGGATAAGCACCTTCCTTTGGTACCGAAATTTCTTTTAGATGTATTTTAAGTGCTTCTAGAGTTGAGTCGTTATCAACTTCACTAGGGCAAATAAATATACCTAACTTTCTTAGTTGTACACCGAGTTTAATGCTACTGGTATAACGGATAATCGGAGCGCCTAATACTAAGCCCAGCAATATAGGTGATAACCACCAAAAGAATACGGGCGTGAAGTAGTAAGCCGTACAACCCCATGCAATAGCCACAACAGTTGAGAATAACGTATAACCAAACGCCTCTTTCCACGGAACCATACGACCTTCGCGCGGTTGTGCATCCCACTTCACTTTTTTACCTAAAAACACACAAAGTACAAAGTAAGCATGAAATACCATCATTAATGGGGCAACAATAATAGCAAATACGGTTTCAATGATTGAACCTAGTATGAGCTTAATTGAACCACCAAAGCGTTTGTTTCTATGTATTAAGGTTACTATTATGCCCATTAGTTTAGGCATTAATAAAATAACAATAGTTAAATACAGGAGTGTATCAATCAGATCGGTTTTAGCTATTTGCCATGTAGGGAATAATTGATAAACACGGTTAAAGTACACATCACTATTTAATGCGCGCGTTACTGCATCAATAGTA
Source organism: Pseudoalteromonas sp. NZS71_1 (assembly GCF_015864305.1). Classification (NCBI taxonomy): domain Bacteria; kingdom Pseudomonadati; phylum Pseudomonadota; class Gammaproteobacteria; order Alteromonadales; family Pseudoalteromonadaceae; genus Pseudoalteromonas; species Pseudoalteromonas sp. NZS71_1. Next base: position 46,996 of record NZ_JADYXM010000018.1, read on the forward strand.
CTTAGCGCTAGCATTGAGAGCCAAATTAGTGATGAAATATAGGCTGTCGCACCAAGTAAAAAGTGTAGCTTACTCATTAATTTTAATTTTGATGATGATAGTAAACCCAAGTGCTGAATATTACCTTGCACCCAGCGTCTATCGCGTACAGCGTAGTCTAGAATGTTACTTGGTACTTCTTCATAGCTACCTTCAATATCTGATAGCAACAATACATCCCAACCAGCACTGTGAAGTAGTGAAGCTTCTACAAAGTCATGACTTAAAATTTCGCCGCCAAAAGGTGCATTACCTTTTAGTGTTGGCAAGCCACAGCACGTTATAAATGCTTCAACTCTAATGATTGCATTATGACCCCAGTAGTTGGCTTTATCAGTTTGCCAAAAAGCTGAGCCAGTAGCGAGCATTGGGCTATATAGCACTGACGCAAACTGTAAAAAGCGGCCAAAAAAGGTATCTTGACGAACAGGGATCGGAATAGTTTGGATCAGGCCTGCTTGTGGGTTGTTGAGCATACTTGTAGTAAGCTCTAACATACATTTCCCGGTCATTACGCTATCTGCATCAAGCACAATCATATGGTCGTACTGGCTGCCCCAGCGCTCACAAAAGTCGGTTAGGTTACCTACTTTACGGTGTTTGTTATCTTCGCGACGACGATAAAAAACGTTTTTAGCCGTATCACCTAAACGTTCACACAATGCATGCCATGCACTTAGCTCGTTTTTAGCTATTTCTGGGTCTTGCGTGTCGCTTAATAGATAAAAATCGAAGTTTGCAAGTTGACCTGTTTCTTTTAACGATTGCAGACTAACTTCAAAGCCCGCGATAACACGGTGGGTATCTTCGTTGTAAATAGGCATTACAACGGCGGTTTTTTGGGCGTTAATTGCCTCACTATTGAACTCAATTGGTTTAATACGCTTTAGCGTAAGTGGGTCAATTCGTAATAGCTGTAATACAAAGCCGATTGTTCCACTACAAAATGCCGTTACAATCCAGGCAAAAGTGATTGAGAATAATACTAAAAGAGCATACTCAAGTAATGTCATACCGTTTGAGCTTAAAATCTCAAACATAATAGATATGCCGTAGCCAGATGTGCCAAGCGCTGCAATAGCAAATAGCCAAACTCTTAATGTTTTGAATGGCATTGGAGTGCCCTTACCTTTATTACTTGATGTCATTTGGGTACCAAACATAACTCCATACCTCGCTAATTTCTTTATCACGTAGTTTTAACGATAAACGCATATCAACGGGTTGATCGTCCTGTGGTGCAATTTTAAAGGCTACACGCCATCCGCGTGAATCAGGCAGTTTTTGTACATTCACGTCGGTTACTTCGCCTGTTGTAAGTTGAATGTCGGCATCTAGCTTTAACTGTTCAGAGAGTTGATTTATTTCTGACCCAGTAAAATCAACAGTAAATTGGCGATGGCTTTTTGGTGGAGGGTTGTCTTCACCTGGTAAAGCGGCGCTACCGATCCTTGTGCGCAGTACTCTCGCTTTTTCGTGCTGAGTTAAAGCTGCATTAAAGGTCGTCATTTTGTAGCTTAGCTTTAACGAATCACCGGCTTTCATTGGCTTTTCTGGTACCCAGTAACTGACGATATTGTCGTTAGTTTCTGTGTCAGTAGGTATCTCTACAAGCTCTACACGGCCATTTCCCCATTCACCTTGTGGTTCAATCCATAGACTAGGGCGGTTGTGGTAATGTGCTTCTGTGTCCAGATAGTTATTAAAATCTCGATCTCGTTGAGCTAACCCAAAACCTTTTGGATTATTGTATGAAAACGAAGTTACACTTAGCTGTGAAGGGTTGTTAAGAGGGCGCCATACCCATTTATCATCAGCAGATTGAGTTAATAGGCCATCCGAGTCATGAACTTCAGGGCGATAGTCATCAAAAAATTTGGTACTGTTTTCACCGTGGTAAAACATACTCGTTAATGGAGCTACGCCGAGCTTTTTAATGTCTTTACGTGCAAATATCTGCATATCAACATCAACTAGCATATTAGTTGTAGGGTCAACATTAAACTTGTATGCACCCGATATAGATGGGCTATCTAATAATGCAAAAATGGTAATTTGTGTTTGGTCGGCCTTTGGTTTAACTAACCAAAACTCTTTGAACATTGGAAATTCTTCACCTGAATTTTCTGCAGTATCAATGGCAAGGCCTCTAGCTGATAATCCATAAACTTGCTGAGGGCCAACAACTCTAAAATACGATGCTCCCTGAAATACCATTACTTCGTCTTTATACTCGTTAGTATTTAACGGGTAATGCACACGAAATCCAGCATGGCCTAGTTGAGTATCCGCAACACTTTTAGCTATTTCTTCTTGTAGTGGTGCAGCAGTGCCATCGTATTGGTAAAAGTCAGTACTGAAAGGTAAGCGACTGCGTTTAGAGTCGCTATCAACGGTATTTATTGTCACAGGTGTTTTATATAAAAAACCAGGATGGAATAATTGCAGCTCGTACAGGCCTTCATCTTTCCATACTGCTTTGTCTTTTTTAAATCGAATTGAACGGTAATCTTGATAATCAATATTGTTAAGTGCTTCAAGCTCAATGTTTTTAGGCGCCACGTATTCTTCGCTTGCTAACTTTTTAGCGCGGGCGCTAATTACGTCAAATAAGCTACTTTGTGGGATTGCTACATCAACGGTTGCAGCAATCGCTTGGTTGCTATTGCCCCAAGTCGAAAAAATAATAAGTAGACCCAGTAGTGGTGCTGACTTCTTTTGCCATTTAGGCAGATTTTGGGTTAGTTGTTTCATTCTCATTCCTTTATAAAAACACGACTTATTTTTACGTTTAGGGTAAATATTGATTTTATTTTGTAAGTATCTTCTAAATAACTTAGAGCAAAATTTAAACCTTAATAAAAGTTCATATTTTTCAATAGGTAATGTTTATATACATAATTCACTGAGGTTTTGTTGTGTAAAATTCACTCAAATGTATGTAGTTGTTACTGATTAATTACTAGAAGATTCACAGATCGTCTGAACATATTACGGGGGGTTTAATGAAGCTTGTCTGAATTACATTTGTATAAAATAAAAAAGCCGCAAGAGCGGCTTTTAAATGTTTAGATTTAACTTAGTTATTTCTTTTTAAATCGACGCACTATTGATAGTGGTGCTAAAAGAAGTGATAACCATAATAATGAACCTGCATCATTATCATCATCTGAGCGTAAGTTATTTACTTTCACGGCTACTTTTTCAACGTTAGATAAGTTACCCACGCTATCCTGAGCTTGCACTGTTAAAGTAATACGATTTTCAAATTCGTAATCAATCTCTCCAGCAACAATTAGCTGCCCCTGATTGTTAATAGAAACGCTGTCATTATCAGATGTAATAAATTTAACAACTGGTGATTCATCGGCATTTGGATCACTAAAATCGAGTGTGCCGATAATTGTTCCAATTGCGCTGTTTTCATCGACTGCAAAAACTTGATCAGCTTTAATAACTGGCGTTTGCTCTTCAGGTGTTAAAGTGATTTCAGATTTAATATCAATAATTACAGGGTCGTGATCTGATGCGCGGTATGCACTTTCAGAGTACAAACTAGATTGTTGACCTTCGCTTTTAAACTCTACATTGTAATCAAGAGAAATAGGTTCATCTGCGTTGATGTGCCAATCTGTTGCTGCGACAATTTTGCTAAGTAGTGATTGGGTAGCTACTGCATGATCTAAACTACCAGCGCGACCAGAAAAGCTGTAAGAATAACCAAGCGTATCACCATCAATTTCTGCAACTACATTTTTGTAGCCTTTATCAGCAAATGCACGTATAGGATCTTCCATTGCGTAAGCATTCATATCGCCGACTAAAATAGTATCTTCGTCGTCAACACCGGTTGGTTTGCTATCAAGCCAATTTGCGAATGCATTAGCACCTTCTGTGCGTATTTCATTCCAACAGCCTTGTCCATCACCTGAATCTGCATTGTTTCCAGAAGCACTACCACAGCTTTTAGATTTAAGGTGTGACACAGCAACAGTAAATACTTCATCAGTTTCTAATGATTTAAAGCTTTGTGCAATTGGAGCACGGTTACTAAAATCAAATGGAGCCTCAGTCGTAATAGCAGCAGTACCTACTTCTTCTACTTTGTTAGCACGATAGATAAGTGCGGTAGTAATTGCATCGGTACCAATTTGATCTACGTTAAAATCAACAAATGCATAGTTGTTAGCACTATCAGCGTCATTTAATGCATCTACTAAGCTTGCAATTGCACTAAATTCGCCAAAACCATCATTTTCAATTTCCATTAAACCAACAACATCGGCCTGGATAGCGCTAATGGCACTTACAATTTTAGCTTCTTGGCGAGTAAATTCAGCTTCTGAATCTGCACCTCGGGCTGTAGGGAACCCTCCGCCTTGGCCATCACCATTAAAGTAATTAAGTACGTTAAAGCTAGCTACACGTAAATCTGCTTCAGCATTAAGTTCAGGCGCATTTTCACGTGCATTTGTTGCAATAAACGAAGGTGCTACCGTTGGGTGGATTCTGTAAAGGCTAAAGCTATAAGCAAGTGCCCCCGTAACCGTATTAACTGTATCGCCAGTACGTAATGTATTTTCTGCTGATAAGCCTGGAGTTGGGTAGGCTGTAGGGTCTAAGTTTTGTACTGTAGAGCCATCATCTAGTAAAATCTTTTTAAGTAGATTTTCAGTTTCAACTGCATTAGCTGCATCTCCAGGTAATGCAACTTGGGTACCTTGATACAAGCGTTCTGTTGCTAATTCAACTTCACCATATCGACCAAGGCCAAAGTTATTAGTTACTACTAATGGTTGTTCTAATGTAACTAACATACCTTCAAAAGCTTCTAAATCAGTTGTATCAGCTAAAGGTAAAGTGATTTTTGTAGCTGCTGCAGCTAAACCAGTGCCACATATGGCAACTTGGCTAACACTGCCGATTTGTGTTGCATCAAAATATTCTTCTACAGTACCTTGTACACGTACATGGTCGCCTACGTTTACGTCAATATCTGCAAAATAAACAAAGACACCTTCAGAGGTGAGAGGATTTGCATCTATGTCAGCAGCAAGTGAGCTAACAAAAAAGCCTTTTAATTGATCATCATCTTGGAAGTCTGCGGTTACAATCCCCTCAAACTCTACTAAAGTATCAACAAGCGGGCTTGCAGAGCTATCGCCTTGTATAGCGTTAATTAGTACTTTTTCTGCGCCACAAACAAGTGGTTCAAGTGGTTCTGGTTCTGGAATTGGTTCAGGTGTTGTTCCACCATTACCTGCATGTGAACCTAAACCATCAAAGTCATCTTGGTCAAACTGTACCCATTCTTCACTCGGGTTAAACTCTGCGTCAGGTGTTGTTCTACCTGCGGTAATACTATCTTTTCTACGAAGTGTTTTATTTTGTGTTTGTACTGCGCCCTCAGACCAAAACGAACCGGGATCTACACCGCGCTGGCCAAAGCTATCGACTACAGTGCTACCTTGCATTAGAACTAACGCATCATCACCATTAAAGTTAGCAACACCATGTTCTAAATCGGCTTTTTCTTTTAGTGCATCATTTGAACTTGAATTAACAACAACAAAGGTACTGTTAGCTGCCAAAGTACCAGACAAATCAAGAGTTGATTGAATTGTAGTTTTGCCATTTACATACAAACTTAGTGAGTACTGATCAAGAGTTAGTGGAGATGACGAGTTATTATAAAGCTCAATTGCTTTATTATTACTGCTTCCCTCTATGTATTCTGAAATGATTAGATCTGCGGAGGCTGGCGCACTGAGACTTGCTATAACAAGTGCGAGTGGTGTTATTTTTGTTTTAAACATTTTTTTATTATTCCCGTGTATTAATCCCAAAATGGGACACCAGTTTAGAGAATAAATATGACGAAAATAATACAAAAATGTAAACGAATGTAAACAAAAGGCGGTTTAACCGCCTTTTTATAAAAACCTTACTTTTTAGCTAGGTATTGTGCGGCTTGCTTAGCAAAATAGGTCAATATTCCATCAGCGCCTGCACGCTTAAATGCAAGTAAAGACTCCATTATAGTAGCTTCCTCACTTAACCAACCGTTATCAATAGCTGCTTTGTGCATTGCATACTCGCCACTTACCTGATATGCGAAAGTAGGTACACCAAACTCGTCTTTAACACGACGTACAATATCTAAATAAGGCATGCCAGGCTTAACCATGACCATATCAGCGCCTTCTTGTAAGTCTAATGCGACTTCACGTATTGCTTCATCAGAGTTTGCTGGGTCCATTTGGTAGGTTTTTTTATCGGCACCTTTTAAGTTTCCAGCAGAACCTATTGCATCTCTGAATGGGCCATAGTAGCTAGATGCGTACTTAGCTGAGTAGGCCATAATACGGGTATGCACAAACCCATCAGCTTCAAGTGCTTCACGAATTGCAGCAATACGGCCATCCATCATGTCCGAAGGGGCAATTACATCAGCGCCCGCTTCTGCATGCGAGAGTGCTTGTTTAACTAAAATTTCGGTGGTTACGTCGTTTATTACATAGCCTGTGTCATCAATAATGCCGTCTTGACCGTGCGTCGTGAATGGATCAAGTGCACCATCAGTAATTACACCCAACTCAGGAAAGGCTTCTTTTAAAGCGCGAACAGTGCGTTGCACTAAGCCATCGTCATTATATGCTTCTTCGGCAAATAGTGATTTTTTGTCCGCAGGGGTTACCGGAAAAATAGCAACGGCAGGTACGCCAAGCTCAACAAGTTCTTTTGCCTCAAGTAATAGTAAATCTATCGATAGACGTTCAATACCAGGCATTGATTCAATTGCTTCGCGACGATTTTTACCTTCTAGTACAAATACAGGGTAAATTAAATCGTTTACGCTAAGTTGGTTTTCGGCCATTAAGCGGCGAGAAAAGTCGCTGCGGCGCATTCTGCGCATGCGAGTATACGGGAAAAGGTCTAATCCTGATTGGGCCATATTAATATGCTCCTACTGTGGTAATGGAAAAGTGATTACTTGATTACGGCCATGTTGCTTTGCGTAATAAAGTGCTTTGTCGGCGCACTCAGTAAAAATTTGAGGGTTGCTAACATCATCAGCAATGCTGGTGTATACACCAGCGCTAATTGTAAATTGAATATCATTATTGGCAACCGTTACTGTACTGGCTGAGATAGCTGCTCGTATTTTTTCAGCTATGTCTTGTGCACCTTCGCTAGGGGTATTAGGTAATAGCACCACAAACTCTTCACCGCCATAACGAGCAACTTCATCGAGTGGTCGCTTTAAATGATCTTTTATAAGGTCAGATACAGCTTTAATAACTTGATCGCCAATTATGTGTCCGTATGTATCGTTAATGCTTTTGAATCGGTCTATATCAAGCATAACAATACTAAGCGGCGTTTGTTCTCGACGAGACCGACGAATCTCCATTATTAGCTTTTTATCAAAAAAGCGTCTGTTTTTTATTCCGGTTAAAGCGTCTTCGGTATTGAGTAACTCAAGTGAGCGGTTTTTTTCTTCAAGTTCTCTGAGTGTAACTTGCAATTCAAAGGTGCGTTCGTCGACTTGTGATTCGAGTTCTTGGCGTGTTTTTTCTTGTAACTTTAAGCGCTCTTTAAGTAGCGTATCTTGAGCTGCATTTTCAGCAATCAAGGTTTGCTGAGCAATTACTTCTTCATCACGTTGCAAAATAAATAACTTCATTACACTGTAGCATAGACAAAATGTGCAGCTAAAAAAGCATGTAAATACAAATGCTAATGTACTTCTGTCAAAGGCGTATAGCCCTATTACTGCAACAATAAAATAAAGCATCACCACCAAGAAAAAAACTAATACGAGCAGTAGCGCTTTATTAGGTTTAGAAGGTGATAAACGTATGCACATAAGTGTAGTTGCAATATAAAAGCCTAAAACGATTGGGATAGTAGTTAAGCAAAATAGTGTCACTATATGGGTTGGAAATAGCCAAATAAACAATAACGAGACACCTAATGCGTTAACTATCACTTTTTGAACCGTTAGTAAAAAAGAGGGCTTTGGATGGCAAATTTGCTTTTGTAAAGGCAAAAACATTAAAGCAATAAGCATAAGCAATATAGGGATCATAACTTGCTGTAACGCTGGCAAATTAGGGTGAATATATTTTAGGCCAAAGCCACAAATGTAGGCTAATAAACTACCTAATGTGAGGGTAATTAAACCAGCATAAACAAAATAACGTTTGCGTGAAAAACTATATAAAACTAAGCAACTCACGCCTAAAGAAAATATAAAACCAATCAATAAGCCATAGAGTAAATTAAGTTTACCTTTATGTGCCAAATAAGCTTCTGGTTGCCACAGCGTTAAAGGGACTCGCAAGCCGGAGCTATTCGTCACTCTCATAATAATAATGGTTTCGCTATTTGCAGGGCTAATTAGTTTAACTAATAAAGATTCACTCTTAATCGCACGTTTATCAAGGGGGTATGCATCGCCAATTTGGGTGTGAGAAATTAATTGCGAGTTATGTAACTGATATACTTGAACGTCGTTTAGCAGAGGGTTGTTTAGTGACAACAGTTGTTCGGTATTATAACTAAGCGTGTTTTTTATTTTAAATTTCATCCATACAGAACGCTGCTCAAGACCTAGGTTAAGAGGTTTACCTGTGTTTTTTTGCCACTGTATATGGCTACTTTGTTGTGCATCTAATAGCGAAGTTGGTTCAAAAGAGTAATGCAGGTTATTAATGTTTTGGGAGTTAAAATCATGTTTTATTATTACAGGGCTTGCGAAAGAGCAAAAAGTGCAAAGAAGCATCAATAAACTTAGTAATGCTTTTGCGCACGCCATTAGCAGCTCTTTAAACCAAAAACATTGTAAAAGTTTTCTGTAGTTTTGCGGGCCACAACTTCTTCATCTATTTGATAAAGTTGTGCAACCGTTTGACAGATATAAGGAAGCAGAGCGGGTTCATTTTTACGCGATTTAGGCTTTGGCTTAACTGTTCGTGGAATTAAAAATGGTGCATCAGTTTCTATTAATAATCGATCTAGAGGAATACTAGGCACTAGTTGTTGTAAATCTTTACCACGCCTTTCATCACATACCCAACCCGTTATACCAATATATAGACCTAAATCTAAATATTGTTTTAGAGCTGCTGAGTTACCTGTAAAGCAGTGGAGTACACCGCGAATATTAAACTCTTTTAAAATACTTAGCATGTCGTCACTTGCATCACGTTCATGTAAGTAAACAGGTAAATCTAATTTTTCGGCAAGTGCTAGGTGGCGTCTAAAAACACTACGCTGTACATCGCGAGGCGAAAAGTCACGGTTATAATCAAGGCCGCATTCACCAATCGCTATGACTTGCTTATTGTTTGCAAGTGCAGTTAATTGTGCTTCTAATTCATTCGTCGCCGATTTAGCATCATGTGGGTGGACACCCGCCGTAGAATATTGGAGATGTTTTATCGCAAGTTCAAGTGATTGCTGACTACTCGCAATATCACAACCTATAATAAGCATATTTGTAACACCGGCTTCGCTTGCACGGGTAATTACATCATAATGCTGGTCATCAAATTGATGATTAGTTAAGTTAACTCCAGCATCAATTAACGTATATGACATTACTTAGTACGTTTAACGCGAATAGAGCGGTTTTTACCGTCTTGTTTCAGTAAAAAGGAGTTGAATGCACCACGGCTGATTACAATTGTATCGTTTTCTTTTAAACGCATGCTGTCAGAGCCAATTTGACGCCATTGTTGGCCGTTATCTAGCGAAATAATTAACTCGCCATAAGCTGCTTCTTTCACTGAAGTAACCATAGCTTTAATTTCAGTCTCTTTTTCTACCTGTGATTCTTTGTGCTCTAAGCCAAAATCGTCAGCTTTTGCCTTTGCTTGAATTGGTGCAGCAACTACGACTTGAGGTACATTGTTAGCCGTTGGTGGAGTGAGTGTTTTTGTTATTGTTGGCTTTGTTAGTGATTTACCAGCAATTGTATTGTCATAGCAAAGTAATCGGTTAAAGTCATTTTCAATAAAGCTACATGCTTGCAGAGCCTGAGTATTAAATTCAGTTTGCGCAGCAAAAGTTGGCGCACTTAATAAAACCAATAGTGAGAGTAGTTGTTTTTTCATTTTATTCCTCAGATTCTTTTTGTGGTTTGGCGGTATAAAATTTTGCTAAAATTAAACCTAGTTCAAACAAAAGAAGCATCGGAAATGCTAATAATGTTTGTGATAAAACATCAGGCGGTGTTAAAAACATTGCCACTACAAATACACCCACCACGATATAAGGGCGCTTTTCTTTTAAGCTTTTTGTTGTTGTTGCGCCACTCCAGCATAGCAGCATAATAGCTACTGGAATTTCGAAAGCGACACCGAATGCAAAAAATAGTTTTAATACGAATCCTAAATAGCTAGCGATATCGGGTGCTAGAGTCATCATTTCGGGACCTGTACTTGTAAAAAAACCTAATATAATTGGTAGTACTGCAAAGTAGCAAAAAGCGATACCCCCATAAAACAAGACAACGCTTGATATTAGTATAGGTATTAGCATTTTTTTTCATTTTGGTACAAGCCAGGAGCTATAAACCCCCAAATTTGATGAAGTATCCATGGAGTAGATAATAAAGCCGCAACAAAAAAAGTAAGCATCATAGGGACTATAAAAGGGTCACTCACATTTATAGCTATCATGGTCGCGCCATTAGGTAAATGAACCACTAATGGTGCAGCTATAAGTTCGTAAATATTATCTTTAAAATAAAACAGCGCGATAAAAAATAATAAAATGCTCAATAGCGCTTTTATCAGTCGATCACGTAACTCAATTAAATGAGATACAAACCCCGATTTTACTTCCTCAACCATTATTTTTTATACCATGTAGTGAGTTGACCACAAAGTGAGAGATAAATTTCACTTTTTTTCATCAAGTTGTTGGTTATTTGATGTATCAGGTTGTGTTTTTTTGTAGCTGTGAGTAACTGACTCAGCCGCTTTTTGTAGCTCCGTTAATGAACTTTGTAGCTCAGGGCTTAAGTCTTTTAGTTCTTGTTGTTCTGCTTTTTTAAGGTTTTCGTGAAGTTCATGAATACGCAGTTCTTCACTTACTTCGGCTTTTACCGAGTTGGCAAGTGATTTAGCGGTTTTAACCCATTTACTCACTGTTCTAATAGCAACAGGTAAGCGCTCAGGGCCGAGCACCACTAAGCCAACAATAAAAACAACAACAAGTTCCCACATTCCCATACTAATTAAACCTTATTGCTATCTTTGTTTTTTTCAGTATTGGTTGAGTCGTCAACGGTGCTTTTTTCTGATTGTTGAATTTGCTCTGATTTTTCTTGCTCACTCGCTGTGTCGTCCGACATTGCTTTTTTGAAGCCTTTAACAGCGCCTCCAATATCACCACCCATACCGCGTAGTTTTTTTGTGCCGAAAAGTAAAACTATGATCGCTAAAACAATTAATAATTGCCAAATACTAATACCACCAAAACCCATGGTTTTCTCCAATATATAAAACGGTTAAATGTATATTTTAAATACTAATTATACGCCCAATAGCGCAAATAGCACTCAGTTTATGCGTTGCGCCATGCTGCAATAAAGCTAATAGCAGATAAGGCTATTGCAATGCTTGCAGCTACTAAATCGTGCTGTAAATAACAAAGTGTTGCCATAATCATTGTAGCACTACCAAATAAACTCAATATTAAAGGTTTATGAGATACCTTTTGTTCTTGAGGTTGATGAGCGTGTGGTGCACGCTTTAAATTTTGGTAAATTAGATCAGGTAACTCAGGCATTTTTTCAGCCCAAAATGGCAAGTTAGCATACATTTGCTTCAGTACTGATAGCGGTCCAACTTGCTGCTTCACCCAATCTTCTAAAAAGGGTTTGGCTGTTTTCCATAAGTCGAGTTGCGGGTAAAGCTGACGCCCTAATCCTTCAACGTATAATAAGGTTTTTTGTAGCAATACTAATTGCGGTTGTACTTGCATGTTAAAACGACGTGCAGTATTAAATAGATTTACGAGCACGTGACCAAATGAAATTTCAGCCAAAGGTTTATTAAATATAGGCTCGCAAACTGTGCGAATCGCAAATTCAAATTCTTCAATGCTAGTATCTGGTGGTACCCAACCAGAATCTACGTGTAGCTGTGCAACTTGGCGATAATCACGATTAAAAAAGGCGATAAAGTTTTCAGCTAAATAGCGTTTATCTTCTTTGCTTAACGTACCAACTATACCGCAATCAATACCGATATACATTGGATTTTCAGGATGCTCGCGAGAGACGAATATATTACCAGGGTGCATGTCGGCATGAAAAAAGCTGTCTCTAAACACCTGCGTAAAAAACACTTCTACGCCGCGCTCAGCAAGTAATTTCATATTAGTGTCTTGCGCCAGTAATGCATCCGTATCAGACACCGGTATACCGTAAATACGCTCCATTACCAGCACATTGCTACGGCTGTAATCACTGTAAACTGCAGGGATATATAATGAATCAGAGCCTTCAAAATTGCGTTTTAGTTGAATCCCATTGGCACCTTCTCGCATTAAATCGAGCTCGTCTAGGAGTGTTTTTTTGTATTCTTTAACCACTTCAACGGGGCGTAGACGTTTTGATTCGTTATGGACTTTTGCAAGTACCTTAGCGAGCTTTTCCATTAACGCCAAGTCGGCATTAATTTGCTCGTAAATATTGGGTCTAATAACCTTAATTACTACATCTTGCTCAATGCTTTGCTCATCAATAAGCTTTGCTGTATGTACTTGCGCTATAGATGCAGAAGCTAGTGGAGTTTGTGAAAACTCACTAAACAACTCACTTATGTCGTTAATTTCTAGCGCTTTTTCTATAATTTTTTGTGCAAGTGCGCCTTCAAATGGCTGAACTTGATCTTGTAAAAACGCAAGCTCTAAAGCGATATCATGAGGGAGTAAGTCACGACGAGTTGAGAGCATTTGGCCAAATTTAATCCAAACAGGACCAAGCTCTTGTAGTGCCAAACGTAAGCGTAGCCCTGCAGGTTTTTCTTTGTGCTGATTACGCAGCCAAAACAAACTGCCACGAGCTACTCTACCAAACCAAGGGATCTTATGTTTTGGAATTAGCTCGTCTAACCCATAGCTAAGTAATGTTTTGGTGATGTTATACAAACGTGCAGTCGACACAAAAAATCCTTAGCGGGTGTTTGAAGGTGAAAAAGAGTTTAACAAGGTATTTATACGCTGCTCAACAGCAGCGACTTGGCCTTTGAGTTCTCTATTTTTTTGTTTAAATTGCTCAAGTTCTAATGGGTGAATAGTAATTGCGAGCTCATCTTGGCATAAACTTGTAAGCATTGTACTTATTTTAGTGTTGGTTTTGCTGCTCTTTTGTTTTAGTTTTTTTAAGTGCAGATATAACTGCTGAGCGGGGGTATCGCCAATGTATCTAGAGAGCTGTTCAGGCCAATCAATATCAATGCCTGAAAACGCATTGCTATAAGTTTGCGCAATATTTAAATCGCCTTGTAAGTCGAGCTTATCTTGGCGAATTAACTGGGTAAGCATAGCTGGGTTTTTAAGCGCTAAAAGCGTGTCTATGTCTGCGCTGATCATACAATCTGCGTTTTCATTATTTTGAGCACTGTATAAGTGTAATTGCTCAGCGCTATAAACAAGTTGGATGCTTTGTTGCCAATCTCTTACTTCAACCACTAAGCGCTGATGTTTAACGGCGCTTAGCTTTTGAGATAATTGTGGGTCAAGGCTAAGTGCTTGATTTAGTACACGCTCAATAAGCGAAAGTACAAAATTAGGTAACATAAAAAATTCAGATGGCATTGCATCATTATTTTTTGTTATTTTCTCAAGCGCCATAACTGCTAGCCTTAATATTTAAAACCACGGTGCAGCGCAACAATTCCGCCTGTGAGGTTTTGGTATGTTGTTTGCTCAAAGCCTGCATCTTCCATCATCGCTTTTAGCGTGTCTTGATCTGGATGCATACGAATAGATTCAGCTAAATACTTATACGATTCACTGTCGTTAGCAACTAGCTTACCCATTGTAGGCAATAAATTAAATGAGTAAAAATCGTAAGCTTTACTAAGTACGTCATGCTCTGGTTTTGAAAACTCTAAAACAAGTAAACGACCACCTGGCTTTAAAATGCGGTACATAGAGCGTAATGCTTTGTCTTTATCGGTAACGTTACGTAAGCCAAAGGCAATAGTGATCACATCAAAGCTATTATCTGGGAACGGTAGCATTTCTGCATTCATTTGTACGTAGTCGATATTGCCCACTAATCCAAGATTATGCAGTTTTTCACGACCAACTTTAAGCATAGATGAGTTTATATCACCCAAAACAACTTGACCCGTTTCGCCCACTAATTGGCTAAACTTTGCCGTTAAGTCGCCAGTGCCGCCGGCTAAATCGAGTACATGATGGCCTTTACGAACACCTGAGCTTGCAATAGTTTGACGTTTCCATAAACGATGCACACCAAAAGACATTAAATCATTCATTACATCGTATTTTGCAGCTACTGAGTGAAATACATCAGCAACCATAGAAGCTTTATCGTTCTCGGCTACTGTTTTATAACCAAAATGCGTGGTCTTTTGTTCGGTTTCGTTCATGATTAATCTCTATCGTGACAATAGAGGTTAGTGTACTTTATTGTACACAGTAGGTGCAATTTGAATATGATTTATCAGGTAATTTATTGCCCTGCAGTGTAACTACTTTGACCTAATGACCGTGCTTTAAAAGCCGCATGAGATGCTTTTTTTGCTAACTGATTAAAATCATCTTCTTGTTGATGCTGAGCAATTCCTAGTGATAAGCCAATACTTGGTAGCTTGATACCTGTTTTTGAACTAACAAAGCGTAGCTTTTCGACCCCATTTCTTACTTTCTCGGCTATCACATTGGCCGTATCTGGGTCGATGTCGGCGAGCAAAACAGTAAATTGATCTTTAGCTGTGCGACCAGGTAAGCCACTTTGAAAAACATATTTTTGCACTTGCTTAGCAACTTTACTCAAAATGACTTCACCAATAATATCACCATAATTTTTAGTAAAGTGATCAAGGTTGTCTATTTGAATCGCTATTGCGCAAATAGATTTTTGTTGATTAGTCCACACTTGGGTTTGTTGCGTTAAATAATGGCGCTTATAAAGCCCTGTTTGGCTATCAATAATATGCTGTTTACGAAGTTGAGTTAGCTGCTTTTGTGTTTTTTCGTGTAGTTGTTTGGCTTTGCTTAGTTCTTGCTTAAATTGCTTATGTTGGTTGAGTAATTCGGCGGTTTGATTATGAAGAACTTCAAGCGCTTGACGGCTTTGTTCTATGTTGTTCTCATCTAGCGAATGTACGCATTCGCTCACTTGACCCGCAAAGCGAATTATTTGCTTTTCAGTAGCTTGAGAATTTTGAGAAAGTGAGTTTATAACACCATCAACATTTTGAATCATGTTGACTTGCGCTTTGTGGCCAGTATTTAAAAACTCAGAATGTAGTTGTTCAATTAAAACGCTATCTATATTGTCTTCAACAGCGATAGCACGGTCTAAAGCTTTATTTAGCTTGAGATTAGTTTGACTGGTATAAGCATAAATAACTTGATAATTCAGCGGCGTAGGTGGGAGCGTATAGCGCTCTAAAAAAACACACACTTTGGTCATTTTTTCTTGTGCAATAGCCATGGAATCATGGAACATCATTTTAAATACCAACTAAGTACGCATAAGTGCAAATTTTAAAATATCTCATTCCATGAGGCGGTTATGCATCCCAGCTTTTTATTATTTTTATCTACAGTAATCTTTATAATCGCTATTTAAAAGGAAAAATGAGAGTTAGGGAACTTAAATTTTACTTTAGCGGCTCAATAGCTGTTTTTGTCATCAATTAAGCTTGTTTTTACTTCATTTAATGTATGTAACGTATTAATACACTTAGTATAAGTAGGGATTATTACTATGAGGTTGGTCTCATTTACTTGCTATTTATTTACCCTACGATAGCTTTATGAAATTAATAACACTGCTAAGTTACATTATAATGAATCATTTTTTAATTAAGCCACTTCGCCAATCTTTATTTGGTATCACGGTTTTGTGCTCATTAAGTGCATGCCAGATGACCATGCAAAATTCAGATCAACAATTTACTCAAGTAGCGCAAAGTATTGTTGATTATAGAGAAAGCATTAACCCTTACGATAGTGTAGGTGGTGTTGAAGGTTATTTATTACCAAATTTATCCCCTGAATTTTTAGCGCAAGAATATAAAAATAAAACGCAATTACTTGCTGAATTAGACACTATTAATATTGAAAAGCTAAGCGACGAAAATCAAATTAACTTCGATATTATTCGAGCTCAAGTACAAAACAGTGTCGATGAATATGTATTTAATGCGCACTATATGCCGCTCACCTCTGAATATGGGTTTCATTCTGGTTTGTCGTACATAATAAATAGTTCTCAATATAAAAACCCGGAAGACTACCAAGTGTATCTTGCACGATTGGCGCAAGTTCCACGCTTTTTTGAGCAAAACATGTATTGGATGAAAAAAGGGCTTGAGACAGGGCTTACTCAACCTAAAGCTGTATTGGAAGGTTATGAAGATTCAATTAATGCCTACATTGTTGACGATGTAACTACGTCTGAATTTTATAAACCATTTTTAACTAACACAGCGGGTTTAAGTGAAAGTGAATTTAAAGCACTACAACAAAAAGCTAAAAATATTATAAAAGAAGAGGTTATAAAATCTTATAAAGATTATTTAGCGTTTTTTACGCAGCAATATCGACCTGGTGCACGTACAAGTATTGGTATATCAGATACACCTAATGGCGAAGCGTTTTATAAAAATAGAGCTAAGTATTACACCACTACCGATATGACACCTAAAGAGATTCACGAACTTGGCTTAAAAGAAGTTGCGCGAATTCGTAGTGAAATGGAAAGCGTAATAGCAGAGGTAGGTTTTAAAGGCACGTTTGCCGAATTTATCCACTTTTTACGCACTGATCCACAATTTTACGCCACAACACCAGAGCAACTTTTAAAAGAAGCATCTTATATTGCTAAAAAAATGGATGCACAACTGCCTAAGTTATTTCATACCTTACCACGCAAACCTTATGGTGTAGCACCTGTACCGGCCAGTATTGCACCTAAATACACAACCGGTCGATATTCAGGCTCTAATCGAGATGATGAAGCAGGGTATTATTGGGTAAATACTTACGCTTTAGATAAGCGCCCTTTGTATGTTTTAGAAGCATTAACGCTGCACGAAGCAGTGCCAGGTCATCATTTACAGATATCACTTAATGCAGAGCTTGAAAATCTGCCGAGCTATCGTCGTGATGCTTACCTCTCGGCATTTGGCGAAGGTTGGGGGCTTTACTCTGAATATTTAGGTTTAGAAGCCGGCTTTTATCAAGACCCATATAGCCGTTTTGGTCGTTTAACGTATGAAATGTGGCGAGCAGCGCGTTTAGTTGTTGATACAGGTATGCATATGTATGGCTGGAGTCGCGAGCGTGCCATGAACTTTATGAGTGAAAATACAGCGCTTTCGTTGCATAACGTTAAAACAGAAACCGATCGTTATATAACATGGCCTGCACAGGCGCTTTCGTACAAAATAGGTGAGCTTACTATTAAGCGTTTACGCATTGAAGCAGAGCAAGCGCTAGGAAAAAGCTTTGATATTCGTGAATTTCATCATCAAATATTACGCCATGGTTCAGTGCCTTTATCGGTACTTGAAACACAAGTGCGTTTATATATAAAAGCAGAGTTAGCTAAACAACAGAATTAGATATTAAGGCAGTTAAAGCCTTGAACAAATAAAAGTGTTATGTCATTTTGGTGGTATAGCACTTTTTTATTTTAAAAACAGTCATCAAGGGGCCTTGGGTGAGTAATTTTATAATGTTTAGTATTGATGTATTTGCAAGTATGTTTATTGTTGTTTTAGGGTTGTTGGTTTTAATCGTTGTCGTTTTTTATATTCGAGATGTAACACAAACTAAGCATGCTATTAGACGTAATTACCCTGTTATTGGTCGCTTTCGATATTTTTTTGAACGCCAAGGTGAGTTTTTTAGACAGTACTTTTTTGCTCAAGATAGAGAAGAAATGCCATTTAACCGCGCTGAGCGTAGTTGGGTTTATCGTGCAGCAAAAGATGTTGACCGTACGGCTGCATTTGGCTCTACACAAAGCTTAGAAGTAACAGGTACGGTTATGTTTATGAACTGTGCATTTCCTACTTTAGATGAAGAAGCGCTCGACCCGAGTAATGTTACTTTGGGTCCATACTGTAAAACACCTTACACAACCAACTCGTTATTCAATGTATCTGGTATGAGTTTTGGTGCGCTTTCAAAGCCAGCTGTACGAGCCTTATCAAAAGGGGCAAAACTAGCGGGTTGTTGGATGAACACCGGTGAAGGGGGATTAAGTCCTTATCATTTAGAAGGTGGTGCCGATTTAGTGTTTCAGATTGGTACAGCTAAATATGGTGCACGAGACGAGCATGGAAATTTAAGTACCAAAAAGCTAAAAGAAATAGCGGCTCACGAACAAGTAAAAATGTTTGAACTTAAAATGAGCCAAGGTGCAAAACCAGGTAAAGGCGGTATGTTACCAGGGCGCAAAGTTAACGCCGAAATAGCTAAAATTAGGGGTATTCCAGAGGGACAAGATTCTATTAGCCCCAATGGTCATCCTGAAATTAAAAACCCAGCCGATATTCTCGATATGATTGCCACTGTACGTAACGCGACAGGTAAGCCTACAGGGTTCAAAGCGGTAATTGGTGCTTACGGATGGTTAGAAACGTTGTTCGCTGAAATAAATCACCGTGGTATAGAGTCAGCGCCTGACTTTATTACTATAGATAGTGCTGATGGTGGGACGGGCGCTGCACCACAACCTCTTATGGACTCAGTGGGTTTACCACTTCGTGAAAGTTTACCGCTTGTAGTTAATATGCTTGAAAAACATGGGCTGCGAGATCGTATTAAAATAATCGCCTCTGGTAAATTAATTGTTCCTTCAAAGGTGGCTTGGGCGTTAGCGTTGGGTGCTGATTTTGTTGTATCGGCTCGAGGGCATATGTTTGCACTGGGCTGTATTCAGGCAATGCAATGTAATAAAGATACCTGTCCGACGGGTATCACTACGCATAACGAGCGTTTGCAACGCGGCTTAAATGTAGCTGATAAAGCGCAACGAGTAGCTAACTATAATAAATACATTCATTACGGAGCTGGGCTAATAGCCCATTCTTGTGGTGTGACTAGTGCACGCGAATTAAAACGTGAACATGTACGTATAGTGCAAGAAAGTGGTTTATCAGAACCGCTCGATAAAATTTACGAAAACTACAAGTAAGTTTTTAACTAACTAAAAAAGGCGCTAATAGCGCCTTTTTTAGTGTTTTTTAGTTTAATTGGCTTATTAATAAACTAAAAAATGCTTCTTTGTTGTTGCACGTGTGGGCATTCAAAATAAGTTGCTCGCCTAGTGCTAATGTTTGTTTTTGCACTATAAGACGCGCCTTATCATCACCAATACTATCTATATCGGTTACATGTGCAAGCCCTATGGTGCGCCTAATTAACTCAGCACCACAGTAACCAATGGCGTCTTGTAGAACCCCTTTTATAAAGTATTCACCGTAGCCTGTAACCTTTAGCGCATTATCAGTAGTGTGCTCATTTATAAGCGTAAGCCAATGCTGTTCAAATAAGGTATAGCATTCAACAAGGGTGCTTAATAAGTGGGTTTGGTAATTACGACGAGCCACAAAATCTTCAATATGCCCGTATTGTGCGCAGTAATTTAAAAGTAAATTGCCAATAAAAGAGCCAATATCGAATCCAGCAGGACCAAAAAAACCAAACTCAGGATCGATCATCTTTGTATTATTACAATCAACAAAAATACTGCCGCTATGCATATCACCATGGAGTAATGTTTGCGGGTTAGATAAAAAATTAGCTTTTAATTTTGCTATTTCTAACTTTAATGCGCTGTTTTTGTGTATTGCATCAACTTCGCTTTGTAGTTGCTTTGGGTAGTTATTGCGTTCGTGCTCAATGTACGGATCGCTAAAAAATAAGTCTTCAGTGATTTGGCAAAGCTCAGGATTAGTGAATTGGCTAACGAGTGCTTTTTTAGTTTGTGCGGTTAAATAATAATCTGAATTATAAAAACCAGTATGGCTTAAGTAGGTCGCTACGTGCTGCGCCAATTTAGGAAATTGCTCAGCATTATTTTGTGCAGTTCGCAGTATTTGTAAATTACCTAAATCTTCTAAAATAGTCAGTGCTTGCATTCCACTATAATGTAAAACCTTAGCAGTATAAGTTGGGCAAATAGCGCCGTGATTAAGCAAAACTTGTGCTTCTATACGAGCTCTATCAAGCGTTAGTGGCCACGACTCACCCACGCAACGCGCATAAGGCAGAGCTTGCTTTAAAATAACACTATTGTTTTGCTCATCAGTAATTCTAAATACTAAATTAAGATTGCCATCACCAAACTCATATGCCGATAAGGCTTGTCCGGGAGCAAAAAAATTACATTGTTTAGATTCAATTAATGTCGATACATAATCGATAGCGCGCTGTGCATTAAAAGCAACATAGTTAGTCATGGTTTAAATCTCAAAAATCAGCTTTTAAACATTCTATACCTTTAAACGTTTAGATGTCTACAAGTCCAACTTGAGAGTTATTCAAAGTGGTGTAAAATAACGTTACGCATTTTTAATACCTTAAGCATTATGCAAAATTTAATCGCAAGCAGTGTAAAATACGAAAACGGGTCGCTTAGTGTGCTCGACCAATATTTACTACCTCACCAGCAGGTATGGCATCAATGCCATGATGTAGAAACCATGAAAGAGCTGATCATTAGTTTAAAAGTACGTGGAGCTCCACTTATTGGTTTAAGCGCGAGCTTGTTAGTGGCGTATTTAGCTGAGCAAGGGGTAGTTAAAAGTGAGCTTGAAAAAGCAATCAATGAGCTAGAAGCCACTCGCCCAACGGCGGTTAATTTAATGCATTGTATGGCTGCATTGCGTAAAGCTTTAACGCAATGCGATTATGTTACCGGTATTGTTACCACAGCCGAGCGGTTGTTTATTGAAGATATTGAGCTGTGTGAGCGAATGGCAAGCCGTGGCGCCGAACTTATAAATAGTGGCGACAACATATTAACTCATTGCAATACAGGGGCGCTTGCAACCGCTGGTATTGGTACTGCACTAGGTGTTATCTATAAAGCGCAGCAAAAGCATAGCAACATACATGTGTGGGTTGATGAAACACGACCATTATTACAAGGCGGTCGCTTAACTGCCTTTGAGCTTGAGCGCTGGAAAATACCTTACACATTAATTTGCGATAATATGGCGGCGAGTTTAATGGCTGCAGGTAAGGTGGATAAAATAGTGGTAGGGGCTGATCGCATTGCTGCCAATGGTGATTTTGCTAATAAAGTGGGTACTTATAATTTAGCCGTACTAGCGCATTTTCATAACATTCCATTTTATGTAGTTGCGCCTATTACCACGCTTGATACCAACACCGCGTGTGGTAATGATATAGAAATAGAGCAACGTAATCCTCAAGAAGTGCGCGGAGTTAGCGGTAGCTTTGGTGAGGCTTTATGGGCGCCCACTAATGCTAATGTGTATAACCCTGCATTTGATATAACGCCGGCAAAACTGGTCACAGGGTGGGTGTTAGATACGGGTGTGTATAACCAGCAACAAGTATTAATGGGTAAACTTAAAGAGCTAACTCAATAATATGCGACTGAATTCTGAAAGAAACTCAGAGGTACTATTTAGGTAGTTGGGGTAGGCTTTTTCTATTGATTTCAAGTCGCTCCCTGCTACCAGAAGCACGTTATTGTGAGTTTGTTTTTCTTGTTCGGCGTAATGTGTTAGAGCTTCTTGCTTTTTATTCTCTGCATATAAAAAGACTCGACCCATTTGTGTTTCTGTGTTGTGAACGAGTAAAGCAAAGCCTGTATCTTTCGATTTATTTTTAATTTCGTCAACTTGGAATGCGCGATTAAATGCATCAAGCTTATGAAATGCGGCTAGCTTTTTATTTAGTGCCGAAAGCTCATCAACAAAGGCCTGCGATTGTTGTGAACTTAATTGATTTGAACCATCTTTGACTGCAAGAAACTCACCCATGATAAAAAATAATCGCTTCCAATCTGTGTCGGCTGCTTGGGGATTAGTTTTTAGTGTTTCTTTTTCAATAATATCTACAATTTCAACAGTAGTAGCCCAAAGGTGCTGAAGCCTAGTGCGCAACTGAACTTCAATTTGAAAGCCTTTATAATCGTGAGATTCTAAATTGTTATAACTTTTATAAACACGATGAATACCTCTGTAGCCCGTCGCTTTTGGGTTTTCAATATAATCATATGACTTAACGCTATGAACAGCTCTACTCGAGTCTAAACTGGCGTTGAGTTGATATAGATGCTCTAGATTATCTAAGATTACTCGGCAGCCACCTATATCGTGCATTCGCTTCAGATTTATTGCGTTTTCACTTTTACCATCTAACGAGGCTCTTTGTAACTTATCTATAATAGTTGGCAAGCGCTTTAAGCGTCTAACTATAGTCGCCGACTCTAGCAAATGAAGCTTTTTTACATGTTTCCATACGAGGTTTTTAATAATAGTCAGCGGATATAAATGTGCTGCACGATAGTTTTGTACAACCTCTATTGCAAAGTCAAAATCACCTTCATTTTTACGAAAAATACGACCAGCCTTTTCAACTTGCTTACGTGAGTAGGCTAGTTGTTGTTTAGACTTTTGATATTGTTCGTTCACCATTAGAAAGTTACTCTTTATCAGCTGCATTGCTAAAATAATATTACAGAGTTAAGTGATTGAAGTCATCCTGCAAATAGCATAAATACGCTTATAGAAAATATAGTTTAGGCATGCGTGCACTGAGCTTTATTAATCGAGCAAGGGAAATTGCTCTGCAATAGACGAGTCAGTGCTTTTTGCTACCCAGCCCTCTGTATTGTTAAATAAGCGAATGGCAGTAAACTCAGGGTCGCTTCCCATATCAAACCAATGTGGGGTAAGTTCAGGCACTGAAATTAAATCGCCTTGTTGGCAAAGTACCTGATAAACCTTATTGCCTAAATGTAGGCAAAATAACCCTTGGCCTTTTACAAAAAAACGTACTTCGTCTTCACTATGAGTATGTTCAAATAAAAACTTTTTGCGCAGCTCTGATGAGGCAGGATTACCTTTAGCTAGAGATATAACGTCTACTGTTTGATAGCCATTTTCAGTTTTTAACCGATCTATATCGTTTTTGTACGCACTAATAATTTGCTCATGGGTGGTGTGCTCATTAATATCTGCATTTGCTTGCCACTGTTCAAAACGTACGTTTACTTTAGCTAGTTGCTGTGCAATATCATCAGCATTTGATGTGCTTACAAGTGCTTTGTTTGCATCGTTGTCGGCATATATTGTTAATTGGCTCATACTAATTGCTCCAATTTAAATTGGCTAAAGTCATTAATATAAGGGTGTGCTTTAGTGCTTGCTTGCCCATCACGAATTAAATGTAGTGTTTTTAAGCCCGCAGCCTGCGCGGCATCAAGCTCGCCGGCTACATCACTTAAAAAGAGTATTTCTGCTGCTTTAAACGATAACAGATCAACAATAGTGTTATAGGCTGTTTGCTCTTGTTTTGCGCCAACTTTGGTGTCAAAAAAGTCAGTAAATAAGCTGCGAATGTCACCATAATCACTGTATTTAAAAAGTAGCTGCTGCGCTTTTACCGACCCTGATGAGTACACATATAAAGTAATATCGTTGTTGTGTTGAGCTTGTAAAAAATCAAATGCATCTGGGTATAAATGACCTTTAAAATCGCCGTGTTCATACCCTGTTTGCCAAATTAAGCCTTGTAACTGCTTAAGTGGAGTGATTTTTTTATCTTCATCAATCCAGGTAAGTAAAGTGCTAATGACTTCTTCTATATCGGCGTTTGGCTTTTCGATAAAGGCTTTTACGGCACTAATTTGCTCGGCTACATCTGGCTTATTAGCATTGGCACGTACAAAGGTAGGTAACTGTTTTGCCGCGTAAGGAAACAACACCTCTTTAACAAACGAGATGCGGGTTATTGTGCCTTCGATGTCGGTTAAAATAGCTTTAATCATCTAGTTACTCCCGCTTGAATACCTATTATTTTTAGGCGCTCTAGTTCGCAACTAAATAAAAACTCTAAGGCTTCTAGGTGGCGGCGAACTTCATCAATATTGCGCCCTACAGCATATAAGCCATGACCACGTATAAGTACGCCATGTTCTATAGGTGTATGTAAATGATGGTCACTGACCAGCAGGCTTAATCGGTCAATATCTTGATCGTTATCGAAAATAGGAATGCTCAGCGTTTCTAAATGCGAAGTAAAGCCGCTCAGTGCTTTTTGCATTTCATAGCCTGTTAAATCAAGCTGATGCCTTTGGGTAATTTGCGACAGTACGGTGGCGGCTACAGAATGAGTATGCAAAACAAACTGTGCATCAGGTATAAGCTGATACAAACTTAGGTGTAATTGTGTTTCTGCCGATGGCTTTACAGCTCCTGCTAGGCGCTCGCCTTGGTGATCTAATTGCAAAAAATGCGCTTGCGTCAGTGAGCCTTTATCGTGCCCACTTGCTGTAACAACAAAGCCAGTGCTAGTACGAGCTGAAAAGTTTCCACCTGTTGCGGGTACCCAGCCTTTTTGGCTAACCCATTTTCCGGCTTCAATAAGTTGTGAAATAGCGGTATTGTTTTGCATACATTCCTCACTAATGAGCGTAAAGTTAATTGTTTTTAGACGGCTATACTTCTGTTTTAAGCAATGATAGCATCGCTTTAAGCGCAAAACCATCATTAAGGGCATCACGTGTTTGAAAGTAAATTACCAAATTTAGGCGTTAGTATATTTAGCCAAATGAGCGGGTTGGCTAATGAGTTTTCGGCAATTAATCTCTCTCAAGGCTTTCCTGAGTTTGATGCTCCTGATCTTTTAAAAACGCAGTTAAATTATTATGTGCAGCAGGGCGTTAATCAATATTCACCTTCAAGTGGTGTACCACGATTACAGCAACAAATTGCTGATTTAGCAAAGCGCAAATATGCAGCTGATATAAACGCAGCTGATCAAGTTACTGTTACCTCAGGTGCAACAGAGGCATTGTTTGTGGCTATTCAAACAATTGTGCGCCCCAGTGATGAAGTGATTGTATTTGACCCTGCATATGACTCTTACCAACCGGCAATTGAACTCGCTGGTGGAAAGTCGGTACACATTGCTTTAAGTGCGCCAAATTACACTATTGATTGGCAAGTAGTAAGCCAAGCAATTACTAAAAATACCCGTGCAATTATTATTAATACGCCTCATAACCCAAGCGGTAAAATATTACAGCCACAAGATATAAAAGCGCTTAAAGAGTTAGTTAGTACTCACAATTTGTATGTAATAAGCGATGAGGTATATGAGCACATTACGTTTGATGAACAACCGCATTTAAGCGTATTACGCGATGATGAATTATTTGCCAAAAGCTTTGTTGTATCGAGTTTTGGTAAAACGTTTCACAGCACGGGCTGGAAAATGGGTTACTGTATTGCACCTGCAGATTTAGCTGTCGAATTTAGAAAAATTCATCAGTACGTTACGTTTTCAAGTTTTACCCCCGCACAGCATGCGCTTGGTGATATGCTCGAGCAGCAAGGCGAGCATATAGATGAGCTAAGTGGGTTTTATCAGCAAAAACGCGACTTATTAGCGAGTCATTTAAGTAACAGCCGTTTTAAAATTTTACCTAGCCAGGGCACTTACTTTTTATTGTTAGATTACAGCGATGTATCGGATTTAAACGATGTTGATTTTTGCCACTGGTTAGTTGAGCAAGCCGGTGTTGCGGCTATTCCGTTAAGTGTTTTTTATCAAAATCCACCAACCGACAAAGTAATTCGTTTATGCTTTGCTAAAAACGACAACACTCTCATAGAGGCTGCGCAAATATTATGTCAACTTTAACCATTACAGCATTGCAAAGCTCGCTTTATTGGCTTGATAAAGATGCTAATTTAGCCATGTTTAATAAGCAGCTTGAGGCAATTACGCATCGGCCCGATCTTATTTTACTGCCCGAAACATTCTCGACTGGCTTTGCTATTAATGTAGATTGTGCAGAGCCAGAAAACGGTAAAGTACTGACGTGGTTAAAGGCGCAGGCTCATAAACATAATGCGGTTATTGCAGGTTCGGTACTTGTTGCACAAGGTGATAAAAAAGCGAATCGGTTTTATTGGGTAAAGCCCGATGGAGAGGTGAGTTATTACGATAAACGCCATTTATTTCGCTTAGGCAGCGAGGGCGATTACGTTGTAGCAGGGCAAGCGCGCAAAATTTTTGAAATCAACGGCTTTAAACTATTACCGCAGGTATGTTACGACCTGCGCTTTCCGGTATTTCAACGTAATAATAACGACTACGATGTAATGATAAACGTAGCAAATTGGCCTGCTGTGCGCCGGCATATTTGGGATACGTTACTTATGGCGCGTGCAATGGAAAACCTGTGTTACGTAGTAGGCGTTAATCGTGTGGGTGACGACGGTAATGGTGTGGCGCACAATGGCGGTACCGCAGTATACGACTTCAAAGGCGATGCGTTAACTAAAGCGCAAGATGACGCAGAGCAACTAGTTACTATCACGCTTGAAAAATCGCCACTGGATGAGTTTAAAGCAGCGTTTCCTGCCTATTTAGATGCAGACCCTTTTACATTAATATAAACACGTTAATTTAGCGCAGAGCCAATAAAGTGTTAAAATAGCCGCTGATATTTTTTGTTGGCGGCAAATTTCGTAATGAACACTTTAATCACTCCTGTAATTTTAGCAGGTGGCATAGGCTCTCGCTTGTGGCCGCTTTCTCGCCAAGCAATGCCTAAACAATTTTTACCACTACTAAATGAAAACACGTCATTGCTGCAAAGTACATTGGCGCGTGTTTCTAATGAGTTGTTTGATAATGCTATTTTAGTGTGTAACGAACAGCACAGATTTATTGCCGCCGAGCAAGCTGAAAGCTCAATTCCTACTGCATTATTACTCGAACCCAAAGGTAAAAATACCGCGCCTGCCATCGCATTAGCCGCCCACTATGCACTGCAAAATGGGATTACCGGTCCGCTATTAGTGATGCCTGCCGATCATCATATTGAAAACTTTGATGTATTAACGGCTAAGCTCCCTGAAGCTGTAAAACTTGCTGAGCAAGGAAAGCTAGTTACGTTTTCGATTACTCCTACAGAGCCGCATACTGGTTATGGTTATATAAAACAAGGCGCGGCTATTGCTGGAACGGGTTGTTACGATATTGCTCAATTTAAAGAAAAGCCTGACTTAGATACAGCGAACCGTTATTTAGCTCAAGGTGGTTATAGCTGGAATAGCGGGATGTTTTTATTTACCCCAGCGACCTATTTAAAAGAGCTCGAGCGGTTTGCGCCAAAAATAGCAACGAGTGTCGCTGCAGCAGCACAATTTACTAAAGATTTAGGGTTTACCCGCCCAAGCAACAGTGCGCTTGAACACTGCCCAAGCGATTCAATTGATTACGCCATTTTAGAGCGCAGTAATAACGTAGTTGTTATGCCTGTTGATTTAAAATGGAGTGATGTAGGTAGTTTTTCATCCCTTGATGCGCTTACAAAAAAAGATGAAAACGGTAATAGTTTAAATGCTAATTATATGGCTCAAAAAAGCACTAATAACTTAGTTATTAAC
This sequence comes from Pseudoalteromonas sp. NZS71_1, assembly GCF_015864305.1. NCBI lineage: Bacteria > Pseudomonadati > Pseudomonadota > Gammaproteobacteria > Alteromonadales > Pseudoalteromonadaceae > Pseudoalteromonas > Pseudoalteromonas sp. NZS71_1. The sequence continues at coordinate 74,928 of NZ_JADYXM010000018.1, forward strand.
GAGGCTGAACACACTATTGCCATGCTTGGAGTAAGCAATTTAGCAATTATTCATACTCATGATGCCACGTTAATTGCAAACCAAAATGAGCTAGATTCTCTGCCTTTGTTGCTTAAGAAAATTGCTACAACACAGGCTGATAAACTTAATCATCATCAAGTGGTTTTTCGCCCGTGGGGGAATTACCGTACTTTGGTTGAAGGCATTGGCTTTAAAGTTAAGAAAATTACTGTTAACAGCGGTGCTAAGCTTTCGACGCAGCGCCATCAGCATCGTGCTGAACATTGGGTTGTGGTTTCGGGTATTGCAGATGTGTGTATTGATGAGCAAGCGTATTCGCTAACGCACGACCAATCGTGTTATATCGCCGCAAAACAAATTCATAGCTTGGCTAATAATCAAAAAGAGCCGTTAATTGTCATTGAAGTGCAAACCGGTGCTGTACTTGATGAAAGCGATATAGAGCGATTTGATGATAAATATGGAAGAGGCTAATAATTAGCTATTTTAAAGCTAATTCACTATTACTCTAACTGCCCACGCACAAACTTTAAATATTGCTCTAAGCTGCGTTGCCACAGATCTAGCGCTTCATCAAGCATGTCGTTATGTGGCTTTTTATCGAGTAAACGGCGCTCTATTTTTTTAAGCTCAATACCATAGCGATTAAAACCAAGTTGCAGAGCGGTACTTGCTTGGCGATGTAAAAGCTTAATGCATTGCTCTGGTTGTTGATCAATAAGCTTTTGACAGCGAATTAGCTTGTTACGCGCCGAAAGCACAAACTCATTATAAATCGACGATACTTCATCTTCACTAAACGAGCTGGTGAGTGTTTCGGCCGCTGTTTTGTCATACAACGTATCAATAAGCTCTACTGCAATACTCGCAGTTTGATTAGATTGAGAGTCGCTAAGTGCTTGGCGAAGCTTTTCGTGCTTAATAGGCTTGCCTACAATGTCTTTTATTCCTAATTCTAAATATTCTTTTACTTCGTCAGGGCTAAGGCTTGCAGTAAATGCGAGTACTGGAGTTCGTTGATTTTTATGATCAATGCGTTTTAGACGTTTAAGTACTTCTTGGCCTGTTAAATCAGGTAGGTTCATATCAAGCAAAACAACATCGAAGTGGTGAGCTTGCATGAGCTCTATGGCGCTTTTCCCATCTTTTGCGAGCTTAATTTTGTGCTCATCGTCGGCCATAAATTCTATAGCAATTTTTTGATTTAAATCTAAATCTTCAACCAGTAGTACATCAAGACCTGTTAAGTAATCTTTAGTTTGATGGCGCTGCTCTACAAGGCTTAATTCACCTAAAGTAAAAGTAACGGTAAAGCTAAATACACTACCAGTACCAAGCTGGCTGGCTATTTCGAGTCGGCTACTGAGCTTTTCAAGCAGGCGACTGGTAATAGCTAAACCAAGGCCGGTTCCGCCTTTTTCTTTTCCTGCACTACTTTGTACATAAGGTTCTGTTAAGTAGGCTATCTCATCATTTTCTATACCTGGCCCTGAATCTTTGACACTAATTTTTATAGTGTGCTCAAGTTGTTTTTCTAATACTAAATCAACCTGAATTTTAACGGTTCCGTGGTCTGTAAACTTAATGGCATTACCCACTAAATTAATAATTATTTGCCTAAGTTTTTGCTGGTCGCAGTAATAACAGGCTTGCTCAGGAATATTACATATTAGTTCAAACTTGAGTTGCTTTTGCTCGGCGAGAGGACTGAGTAATAAGCATAAATTATTAAGCCATGTTTTAAACTCTACATCTTCTTCGTAAAGCGCTTCGTCACTTTGATCTAGGCTCGCGTAATCAAGGACCTTATCTACCAATAAGTTAAGTGATTCGGCAGAATTTATAATCGCTTCGCAATAGGCTTTATTGCGGGTATCACTTGTTTGGTTCATAACAAGTTGGGCGCTGCCTAAAATACCGTTTAGCGGGGTGCGAATTTCGTGGCTTATAGTTGATAAAAAGAGCCCGCGTATTTCTAAATCTTTTTGTGCTTTATCGGCTAATTTATTGAGGTGCTGCTCTCTGCGCTCATTACATAATAACGCCATACCTGCAGCATAAAACATGGGAGCAATTACGCCATTTAAAAATAATAATGAGCTAAACCAGCCGTTTACTAAAAGATTTTTTTGTTCAATGTTATCCATAAATAACGAGCGGCCAATAAAGCTTAAAGCAACAAGCGTTAAAATGGTTATGTATACAATGCTGCCATTAGGATAGGGTTTGCGTGCACACTTAATAAATATAAACAGTAAAAAACCGGCTTCTGCTATGTGTTGTATATCGGATGCAATCACTCTTTCGTGTAAAGATGGGTCAAAAAAGGTGTAATAGCCAAGCATTACAGTGCAAAAAGCGGTCACTGAGCAGAGTAATTTAAAACCAATACCGCGATAATTTAAAAACTGACTAAGTGAAAGGCAGTGCACTATTGATGCGGCAAACATCATGCTACTGGCAGCGCTAATAATTACTAAATTATGTGTATCACCAACAAGAGTAAAGCCAATAACAGAGCCTAATAGCAATATGGGATAGAAAATGTATAGCAGCGTGCCCGATATTTGTTTGTTTGTTCGCCATGTCAAAAAGTTAAGTAAGGTCATTACGACCATGATGGCGATGCTGGCAAAATAAAGAGTGAAGGAGTCGAGCATTAATATTCCAGCAAAGTAGCTATTAAACTAAAGTTATCAAAAGTATACACTTATACCAATCCTCAAAACAGATTACTTAATTAAGCTAATTGTTATTAGATAAGTATATAGCACATACAAAAACAGACACCTAAGTGTCTGCTTTTAAATTTAAACTAAATATTTGATTAACGAATTTCATCAGGGATATTTTGTTGTGCCCACGATAGAAGTTCAATACGGTTACGACATTTGGTTTTTCTAAATGCGCTGTATAAATGTGTTTTAACTGTGTGTGGACTGATACTTAAATCTTCTGCGATTTCTTTATTCTTCGAACCTTTACTCATTAGTGAGATTATTGCTTTTTCTCGCTTAGTAAGTTTAACAGGCTCAATATCCCCTTCGGTTAGTTTATGCAGCGCATCTTTATTAAATTGCAGCATACGATTTAATGCATTACACATAATATCGCGACGGTACCAAAGTTGATCTTCAAGTAGTAAGCGAATACCTTTCATTAATACATCGGCGTTATCTGTTGTGTAAAATACGCCACGAATACCGCTTAACAATGCACGATTAGCAAGCTCAGGGTTTTCGTCTAAATTAAATAATATGATATCGCATTTAATACGTAGGTTTACTAGTTGTTCTTTTAGTTTTCCCCATGCATCCTTGCTTGATGTTTCAATAAACAAAAGTCGAGTCCCTTCAGGTATGTCTAAAATATTAGTACCTGTGGTTACGTCAAGGCCTTGCGTTTTTAACAAAGGTTCTAAAACGTTAATACCAATAGTGTTAATTGGCTCTTGATCTAATAACAAAAAGGCTGAACTGCTCATGTTTTTTATACTCTTTTATAAAGCTGACTGACTAAGTTTACCACGACTTCCACACCTTTTGTATTAGAAAATCGCTGATGTACTCAATAACAAATACGATATTACGATTATTTAAACACAAAATGTTGCAAATAAGTAACTATTTATTCTTTATAACTATGAAAAATCATAACATTTGTAACTAATTAATTGAGTGGAACAATTTAATGAAAACTTTTAATTATTTTACTTTTTTTACATTTTGATAAGGTGGCCAGCCCATTTCTTTACCGCCAAGCATGTGTAAATGTATGTGATAAACAGTTTGCCCACCATGTTCGTTACAGTTCATAACTACGCGGTATCCGTCCTCAGCAAAATTATGTTGCTTAGCTAATTTAGCTGCAACTACGTATAAGTTGCCTACTAAATGTGAGTTTTCAGGATTTATATCATTTATAGTGGCAATTGCTTTTTTTGGGATAATTAACACATGAAATGGCGCTTGTGGGTTTATATCTTTAAATGCGAGAGTGTTTTCATCTTCGTAAATAATATCTGCCGGGATTTCACGATTAATGATTTTGGTAAAAATAGTTTCTTGGCTCATAGTGTGTTCCTAATTAAGTGTTGTGAATTTTAAGCTCACTAATGACAAACTTTCAAAGCAGTGTCAAACTGAAATCAAATAAAGGAGTTAATATGCTTAAACCAATTTTAATAAGTAGTGCAGTTGCATTACTACTTAGTTTTTCGGCTAATGCTGAGAATATTCACTTTCCAGAAGAATTTGTACCACTGCAAGTGGGCGATAAAATGCTAGAAAGCTCTTTGTTTAGTCGTATTGATGATGTAGAGCTTGCCCCCGGAACTTATCAGCTTAGGCTAAAGTACACCGATTTATATGAAGATGATTATGACACGCATGAAGTTGTGGAGTCGGAACCATTTTGGGTAAGTGTAACTGTTGAAGCAGGTAAAGATTATACCTTAGTGTTTAATCGTGCTGAAAATGCAGTATCTGCAAAAGTGTTTGCAGAAGCCCCTCAAGTGAGTTTAAAAGCAAAAAGTAGCGCTGTTGCTAAGCCTTTAAGTGTTATTTCTAACACGCAACTAGCAAGCAATAAACCGGTAATGCAAAATACATTGCCAGCAGGACCTTCACGTCCTAGTCAGCCAATAAAGCCGATAGCACCAATTACAGGTAAAGGCATGCCAAGTGCGCCGCAAATGCTTGATTTTTGGTGGCAACAAGCCACAACTACAGAGCGTAAAGCTTTTTTAGAAAAAGTAACAAAGTAAAATAACAGAAAAACAAAAAGGGCCAAATTTGGCCCTTTTTAGTTTCTAGTTAACGCTATTTATTCAAATAATGCGTCAATAGTACCTTGCGCAAGAGGGTGATACCCAGGGCGTGCTTTTAAGTACACGCTTTGTGCCCAGTCTTTTTTACCGTTAGTGATAAGTGATTTATATAACGGCACAATTAACTTACGACGGCCAATACCTGATAAGTGCTTATTAAGCGCAGGATAAATTGGTTGATAACCATTACCTACTGCTAGCATAAACCAAGCAAACGCACGTTCAGCGTTAGTTGATTGCGTTAGGTTAAATTCACTATCAAGCTCGCTCATTTTCTCTATGCTTAAATCGCGTGGTAAGTTATTTAAAAAGTGTAGCCACTCATGCACAGACCAATCAGCCGTTGGTAGTTGAGCTGCTGTTGTGTCGCCTTTCAACCATGCCGCTGTTGCAGTATCTACTTTATCAAATGCATCAGAAGTAGGGTTTGGCGCATCACTTGGTAAGCCAGGCTCAAAAATCCATTCATTTACTTTATCCATACTTACAACACCAGGGTACTTCTCAATTAAGTTAGCTTTTAAGTAAGTAACAAATTGCGCGGTAGTAAGTGATTTAAACGAAAACTCTTTAAAGTACGCTTTTACAAACGGGTCAAACTTATCGCGGCCATATTTGTTTTCTAGATAGATTAAAAATAACTGACCTTTAGTGTAAGGCACTGAGCTAAACGCATCGTCTGGGTCGCGGCCATTAAGTTTTAAATTAAGGCGTGTATCTGGTGCATCAATTGTTTTAATTTGTGCGCGTAAAGACGCTGAATCAAGTGCTTGTTCCATAACCGCACGGTCACGACCAAATACTTCTTCCATAATGCGGTTTTCAACGTACGAGGTAAAACCTTCGTTTAACCATAAATCTTCCCACGTTGCGTTAGTTACTAAGTTACCTGACCAAGAATGAGCAAGCTCATGGGCAATAAGGTTAACTAAGCTTTTATCACCGGCAACAACCGTTGGAGTAATAAATGATAAGCGTGGGTTTTCCATGCCACCAAACGGAAAACTTGGTGGTAGCATTAATAAGTCGTAGCGACCCCATGCATATTCGCCGTACATCGCGTTTGTTTTGTCGATCATGGCTTGGGTGTCGTCAAATTCAGCAACTGAGGCATCTAAAATTGTCGGTTCAGCAAATATGCCTGTTTGATGCGACATTGCTTTAAATTCTAAGTTACCTGCGCCAATAGCAATTAGGTAAGGTGAAATTGCTTGTGGCATATCAAAAATGTAGTCGCCATCTTTATAAAGTGCATCTTTGTTGTCGGCACTCATTACAGCACGTATATCTTTTGGTGTATGAATTCGTGCAGAGTAAGTTACACGCATTGCGGGTGTATCTTGCACTGGGATCCAACTACGTGCATGAATTGCTTGCGATTGGCTGTACATAAATGGATGCGTTTTACTTGCCGTTTGCTCTGGTGTTAACCATTGCAGGCCAGATGCTTCTGGACGACTGTTGTAGTAAATACGAACTACTTCAGCTTGGTTTTTAAACACAATAGTAAGCTTTGAACCTTTAACGTCATCTCGCTTAGCTAAATCAAAAGTCGCCTTTTTCCAGTTACCACTTTGGTCTTTGTACATTACTTTATCAATGTCTAAGTCGCGGGTATCAAGTACGAGAGTTCTACTTTTGCTGTTGTTCCACTGAAGAGTATGCTCAACAAAACCTTCTAACTGCTTGTCGGCAAAGTCGACATCTAAATCAAGGTTTAAGTGAGTAGTAACAACATCATCAAGGTTAGCATACGAGTTTTGGTCAATCGCATTAGCCATTGCTTGCGAACACATACCCGCCATAGCGAGGCTTAAAAAAAGAGGTTTAATTTTCATCATTACTCTGAACACAAATAAAAAAGTGCTGGTTTTATATCACGATTGACACGGTGGGTTGAGTGATTTTTACAATCTAGTGCCACATTTGCGACGATGAGGTAAACTATTGCGATTAGTTACCGGTATTTTTAGAGAGCTTTGTGGCGCATTCATTACACTCCTTACATACATTCGCATTAAACAGCCAATGCCAAAATTTTGTTGAAATTACTCAGCTTGAGCAACTTAAAACGCAAAGTTTTAGTGCACCGTTTTGTTTGCTAGGCGAGGGCAGTAATACCGTATTTTTAAATGACTACATGGGTACGGTTATAAAAATAGCCTTAAAAGGTATTAAAATTACCGAGCGTGAGAGCGACACACTAATAAGTATTGCTGCAGGCGAAAACTGGCATCAACTAGTCAGTTATTTATTAGAGAAAAAGATACCCGGGCTTGAAAATCTAGCACTTATACCGGGCACTGTGGGTGCATCGCCGGTACAAAATATTGGTGCTTATGGCGTTGAGATAGCTAAATTTATTGAGTTGGTAGAGTACTTTGATATAACTACTAAAACTATGCACTCACTAAATAACGAGCAATGTGAATTTGCTTACAGAGACTCAATATTTAAAAATGCTCTCAAAAATAAAGCGGTGATCACGCAAGTGCATTTAGCGCTCCCAAAAAAATGGCAACCAGTATTAAGTTATGGCCCCCTGCAGCAGCTCTCAAGCATCACCCCGCAAGCAGTATTCGATCAAGTTATAAAAACGCGCAATAGCAAATTACCTAACCCATATACACTTGCCAATGCGGGTAGCTTTTTTAAAAATCCAATAATAACCAACCAGCAGTTAGCTGAACTATTAAAGCAATTTGCAGATTTACCTCATTACGAATATGGGCAAAGTCATCACAAGGTCGCGGCAGGTTGGCTAATCGATCAAAGTGGTTTAAAAGGGCACCGCGAGGCCGGTATAGAAGTGCATCAACAACAAGCATTAGTACTTGTTAATCACGGAAATAGTGAAGGTATCGACCTAATAAATATGATTAAACACATTCAGCAAGTGGTTTATACACGTTACAACATTATGCTAGAACACGAGGTACGTTTAATAGATGCGCGCAGCGAATGCCATATTAACGCGGAGCCTGAGCAATGAAAGCACCTGATGGAAACAAACTCGCTATTTTAAATGCACTTAACCAAGGGGGCTTTGTATCTGGCCAAGGCTTGGGTGAAAAGCTAGGAATTAGCCGAGCTGCGGTGAGTAAACATATCAAAACGTTACAAGAAATGGGCTTGGATATTTTTAAAGTGACTGGCAAAGGCTACTGTTTGAATAGTCAGGTGGGCCTTTTAAATAAAACACAAATTGATCAGCACTACAAAGCGCTAGGTGCTAATACTGCCGATGTAGAAGTACACCCTATTATTGATTCGACCAACAGCGAGCTTATGCGCCGTATACAGGCTAAAACAGCGCTTGAGTCTGGTACTGTTATTGTTGCTGAAATGCAGCAAGCAGGGCGCGGCCGACGCGGCCGTGTTTGGCAATCCCCATTTGGCGCTAATCTGTATTACAGTTACTTTTGGCGTTTAGATGACGGGCTTCAAGCTGCAATGGGTGTATCAATTGCGGTAGGCCTTGCTGTTTATGATGCAATTAAAGCGTTATATCAAATTGACGTAGAGCTTAAATGGCCTAACGATATTTATATAAATAAACAAAAACTTGCAGGTGTATTGGTTGAATTAGATGGGCAACCGCAAGGACCTTGTCAGTTAGTGATTGGTATAGGTATTAATTTACAAATGCCTGAGAGTTTTAGCCAACATATAGACCAAGCGTGGACCGACTTAAATCAACATACTCAAAGGCTTGATAAAAACCAGCTGGTGGCGTCACTTACTTATCATTTAGAGCAGCGTTTAGTGCAGTATCGTCAAACTGGCTTACAAGATATGTATGAGCAATGGAATTCGCTTAATGCGTTTGCTGGCGATTATGTTGAGCTAAATACAGGGCACCGAAGCTGGCGTGGAATATGCGAAGGTATTGACCCACAAGGTGGAATACGAATTCGCCAAGATGGTGAAGTAAAAAGTTATTACGGTGGGGAAGTCTCCCTCAGAAAGGCGCAAGTATGAGATTACTGATCGACGTAGGAAATACATCACTAAAAGCTGTGCTGTGGCATAACGAGCAAGCACAACCAGCAGATATAAATAACCTACCTTGGTTGCAAATAACCGAAGTGATTTATGCGTGCGTAGGGCGCAGTGATTTACTAAACGATATTCTCGCGCAAGCGGCTAGCAATAATATTACTTGCTTTGAGGCCAAGGTAACCAAAACGCTTGGAGATCTTGTATGTGCTTACGAGCATGTGGGTAACTTAGGCATAGACAGGTGGCTTGCGCTTATTGCAGGCTTTACGTTATATCCAAACACAGGATGTATTGTTGTTGATGCGGGTACTGCGACAACAATTGATGTGCTCAATAGTGAAGGCCTACATTTAGGTGGCTGGATTTTACCCGGGCTTGATTTAATGACCTCATCGCTTACACAAAACACCCAACGTGTTTTTGATGACGGTAAAACACCGTTTACTAATGAATTGGGTAAAAACACGCCAAATGGTTTAAAAAACGGTGCCTTAGTGGCAACCATCGGGGCAATTGAGCAAGCTAAGCTGAATTTAACGGCTCAAAAAACAGAACAAGCAACACAAATTATTTTTGCTGGTGGCTATGGCTCACTATTGCAGCAGCAATTTGCAGGAAGTATTTTTGATTCATTGCTCGTAATGAAGGGATTGAATTATTGGTACGAATTAACCGAAACAGTATAAAAAAGTGCAAAAAACGTGTTTTCGCGTGAATATTGAGCATTTAAACTAAAAATTTACACTTTTTTTAATTTTATTGTTGCATCCCAATAAACCTTACTCTAATATCTCGCCCCGTACTAAAGCAGTGCCGACTTAGCTCAGCTGGTAGAGCAACTGACTTGTAATCAGTAGGTCAACCGTTCGACTCGGTTAGTCGGCACCACTTTCCTTTTACCGGAAGTGAATTAGTAGAGAATTATCGTGGAGGGGTTCCCGAGCGGCCAAAGGGATCAGACTGTAAATCTGACGGCTCAGCCTTCGCTGGTTCGAATCCAGCTCCCTCCACCACTTTATTCTTGACGGTTAGAGGTAGTTTAAGAACAGATTTTTATGCGGGCATCGTATAATGGCTATTACCTCAGCCTTCCAAGCTGATGATGCGGGTTCGATTCCCGCTGCCCGCTCCAGTTCTTGTGTTGCTGATATAGCTCAGTTGGTAGAGCGCACCCTTGGTAAGGGTGAGGTCGGCAGTTCGACTCTGCCTATCAGCACCAGTCCTAAGAATCTCCTTGATTACTTCCTTTATCTGTCAGAAAATACTATTTGAAAAAATTAACTTAATCTACCTCTGGTGGATTATTTTCATATGTAATTTAGATACACAAAACTGATAGGTTCCGTCATGGCAAAAGAAAAGTTTGAACGCGTAAAACCGCACGTAAACGTTGGTACAATCGGCCACGTTGACCACGGTAAAACTACACTAACTGCAGCAATCACTAACGTACTTGCAAAAGTATACG
>NZ_JADYXM010000019.1:0-82907 GCF_015864305.1 Pseudoalteromonas sp. NZS71_1
TTGAGCTTAAATCGTACCTTGAACTTGTTGAGCTAACAGGGCGAATAATACGAGAGGATAAGCGTGGGCATATTGATAATATGAACCTTCCTTTGTTAGAAAGGCTTAATATATCCCCAGAAAACTGGTTAAAACTCACCACACAATTTACGCGCGTATTCCATGGTGCAGTAGGTAGGCCCACTTCACAAGCAAGTTACTGTGAAAATTTAAAGCGTAAACGGCGATCAAATATTAGCAATTGCGAAAAGCTACTCGCATAAAACTTAAGCTACTCAATAAAACTATTCAGTAATAAATCACAACTGCATTATGCAGTTATTTTCATGCGTGTAACTTAGGTTTAATATGGCTAATGACTCATTTAACGGATGAAATAAAGTAACCCAGTAATAAAAGATAAATTCTTAACCTGAAGAGCGAATTTTTTGGCATAGTTTTGTTTGTTCAATTAAAGTGGCTGTCTAGTTTAGTCGCTAGTTTAGTCGCTGATGGTTAGAATTAAAGCCAGCGACTTGGAATACATTTTTTGCCAAATCAATTGATAATGTGCTAATTTTCATGACGGACGTTCCCTTTTAACTGAGTGAGTTCAATTACCAGTTTGGCGCATTGACGCCGTTTTGGGGAGCGTCCATCTCATCAGCCATCTTAAATTTCAGCTTAGTCAGCAGTGCAGAGCAAGTTTTCGGAGTATTAAAAAATGGACTTTGTTATATGCTTAATTTTATTTTTATTGTTCTATATTTTAGTCAATTATATCCAAAGCATTATTGGGTATTACCCTAAACTAGCTAGAGAATATAAAACGGATTTAATTATTTCTGATTCCTCACTTTTAAAATCAAGCAGTATGTACTTGACGAATGTGGCAGATATTTCTCGTGAGAAAAACAGTGAATATCGGACTTGGCTAAATATCAAATCATTTCAGCAAGGTATATTTATAAGCCAAAAACGGATGTTGATTCTACTATTTCCCAGGAGTTTTTTAATACCATGGGAGCAAATTAGTTTAATAAAAGAAAAAACTAATTTTCTTAAAAATCAATATCTTTATAAAGTCGAATGTAAAAAAGAACCTGTTTATATCATTACGAAATTCGATTTATTAAAAAGCGTAAGTAACAAGAATTTACGAGAATAAATGAAGTCAAATCTTGACTTCATACACCAAAGCTTAACTGAGTTAAATCGCTTTGATATAAGCCATTATCCTCTTTAAAAGCGAAGCGCCTCATATCCTCTTTGTTAATTAGTCTTTAGATTACTAAGAGGGAACAAACTAGGAATGCACTAAGCGTATACTTTAAACGTAAAACATCGGCGAATTAGATCTCTAATATACGCTGATGTTTATAACTTATTTAAGTAAGCACATTACTTGTAAGGTATTAAGCCTCAGTCTGCTTTACGGTAAAGGCTTATTAAACATATTGCTAAAAGTAACGTTGCAATCATGCCTGAAGCGCCAGCAACAGCTGATGGAAGGAATCCATCACGGCCAAAGGTAATTAAAATACCATTGGCAAGCATTGCAACTCCGCCAGCTAAGGCTGTAAGTCCGCCAATTGCTTTGCCGCCTTTAGCTATAAAAGACAGGCCAAAAACAAGAGCTGCTAATCCCAATAATAATTTAGCTGCGTAGTAAATCATGAATGACAAAGAAACCACGCCACCAATTAAAGGTTGTGCGCCTTCTACTGTGCCCGCAACTTTTCCAAATGTAGAAAACAAAGTAAGGCCAATACTCACCTGTACTATGTTAAGTACTGCGCTAAACGCGATAGCCGACCAGCCTAGTTGGGCGTTTTTTGCTTGCACCATAGATGTCCCTGCAAAGGCAACAAGTAAAGTAAATACCAGCGCTTCTAGCCCCCAAGCCACCTGCCTTGAAAAACTAATTTCTGCACTATAAAGGACAGAATAAATACCCTGTGATATCGCCAATACCAATAATAACGATGCTGTAATTAGCATGGTGCGTTTATTCGTAAATTCCATTATTTACCTCTTATAATTTTATATTTAATGCTTTAAAAAGATTCGACAGGTTTGAATACGTCAAACAGGAAGCTTTTTAGCTAATTAGCTTTTACACTTAGCCTATAAGACAGGTAAAGCTATTTAATTATTTCACCTAAACCTATAAAAGTATTAATTAATAATAAATAGGCTAAAGCTTTGGATTTTTAACCCAAAATTAAATTGGTAAAACTGTTTTGATTCAAGCCATTTATGCCCTCTAAAAGCGCAGCGACTAATTCCCTCTCAGTAAATCAACGTTTAACTATCTTAATTATCAAAAGGGTATTAATTTTGAGTATGTGGTTAAACGGCTTAATACTTACTGCGTTAAGATAAAAACGTAAAATGAGACCAGTCACTTAACGCTGTAATAGTTTGCTTTGTAGGGGGCGCAACATAGATTAAACCTGCAATGGCAATAACTGATGCTAGCGTAATTAGCTTATTATCGAAGTCGGCTATTTTTAAAGCTGTTCCGAAAGAACGTTTAATGGTGACATTGCTTAAATCTACACTGTAAATTTCATCCAGCAATAAATGAATTAATCCGCCTAATAAAATAAACCCACCCGTTAACCAGGCAAAGACAGCTGCTTGTGTGGTTGATTGGTCATTCAGTTTCCATGTTACTTGAGTCGTTAATAGCGCGCATAACAGTATAAATAGTAAAGAGTGGCAACTACCTCTATGTACTGTGATCCATTCAAAAATTGGTCTAATAATATATTTCATAAATCCGTAAACCAATAATGGCACTACGATTAACTCGATAAAGCTAATTTCAATAATGAGCTCGGTGGTTATGTAATGCAGTACCAGTAATACAGCGCTGAGTGCGAATAAGTTAAAAATAGTATCGAGTGATGTTGAGTTATCTGAATCTATGTCGGGTAATAAGCCGCCGATTGAGCCTAAAAACCATAACCAGAGTGCGCCCTTTAATTCAATATGTCCTGCAGATAATAAGGTGGCTGAGGCTAAGCCTGTGATGATTACGGCAGTATTAAGATGAGTATTGAAGTTTGCCATTGTATCTCTTGATGGGAAAAAGTAGGGCATTCTATCAATTGAAAAGTTTATTGTTCAATGTTCTTTAAAAATTGGGCTTAAATAACCTTGGCTCTGCTTATAAATCACTCTCTAGTAGCCATTTTTAGTGCTAACTGCGTTGAAAGAGCTCAATTAACCATCTTACTTTTTAAACTCGTCATAAAATGCAATTTGCCCTCGACCTGTTTCTTTTACGTGGTAGAGCATTTTGTCACCATTGATCATTAATTCGAGTAGCTCTTCACCATCATTAGGGCCTACTGCAATACCAATGCTTGCACCCACGGTGCATGTTTTATTTTGTGAAATATAAATGTCTTGTTGTAACTCATTTAGCAAAGCGATTGATTGCTCACGCGTGGCTGCTTTGTTGTAGGTATTAACCTGCCTTGCAACTATAAACTCGTCACCGCCTAGGCGGATGCATATGTCGGTTTCTTGGTTAAAGTGCTTTTTAAATCGGTATGCTATTTCAATAAGTACTTTATCACCGGCTTCGTGGCCGTAGGTGTCGTTAATGGGTTTAAACTTATCTAAATCAATCATCATTAGTACTAGGTGCTGATTGTGTTTAATGCACTCGCGCAGCGCTTTTTTAAGGCGTTTTTCACCGGCTCGGCGATTAAGTAAATCGGTAAGTGGGTCGTGATCGGCTTCAAAGCGGGTTTGAAATTCGCGTTCGGCGCGCTCAGTTACATCATGTAAAATCACTTCAACTAAGTGTTCTTGATGAGCGCTTCGCTTTGTTTCACGTTGCTCTGTTAATCTAACAAATAAGCAGTGCAACCAAATGGTTTTATGGCCCACTTTGCACTCTATATCTAGGGTTGCTTGTGGCGGGTTTTTATCACAACGTATATCTGCAAGTAGGTTTTGTAATTCATCAACGTTATTTAACAGAGCAGGAAAGTGCAAGGTTGATAATTCTTCTTCGCCGGGTACGGTAAAGTAATGTTTAAACGCAGGGTTAAAGGTGGTGATAATATTTTTGTCATCTAATAAACAAATACCGGCGCTGGCTTGTTCAAAAATAAGTCTAAATTTAGCTTCTAGTTCTTGAGTTTTTTTACGAAGAGATTGCTCATTACTAATGGTTAGCTTTAACTCATGCATTAAGGCGTTTATACCTTGCGTTAGCCTGCTTATTTCGTCTCGCTTACCTTGCTTAAACTCTAGCATTGTCATGGTTTCGGGATTGGTAGGGTCAATTGTCGCAAAGCTGTCTGTTAGGTTTTGAATAGGCTGAGTGAGCCATTTGCGTACAACCAGCGACACAAAAAAAGCGATGACGATTGATTGAATCAGCATTAAAATAAATTCTTTTATAAGTGATGACTGTGCTTGTTGTTCAATAAAGTTATCGTCGGGGTATATGGCCAGTACACCTATAAAAGTGTCTTCTATAAAGGGGTGAACTAATTTAATTAAAACAGCTTCTTTTTTCTTGTTAGTAGAGCCACTTGCAATAAATAAATCCATTTCTCCTTTTGGGTTTACCTCTCCTTCTAAGCTTGCGCCTTGCACTAGATCATTACTTAGCAGGCCATTAATAATTTCTTGGCTTAATTCACGGTCGTTTAGGTAGGCTGCTATGGCGGCTGTTTTTCCCATTGTTTGTGCTAACTGCTGCACGAGTAGGTAATTGGTGTTTTTCTTTTCTTTAAGACCCGAGTAATAAGAAAGTGTTGACGATACTAATGTAACTACAATGGCGACAATTGCGATTGATAGAGCAACGCGTACGTAGAGTGCTTGGCTAATTTTTATCAAATGTGTATACCACTTTTACTGCGTCTGTAACTTGCGATTGAGGAATATAACCAATTGCAAATTGTGATGCAGCTATTTTGTTTAACGCATCTTCAACGGATGTTGACGGTGATGGAGGCTTTGCACGCCCTGAAAATAATAACCTTGCCCAATAAGCATTAATTTTTTGCTCATCTTTGTTGACTAGTTGCAGGTAAAAATCATTTTTTAATGTTGATTGCGCCGGTAAATCAAGTGGCTTAGAGGTTTCACCATCAGGAAACGTTAAATAACGGCCCATGTAAATATCAATAACTTCGCGCTTAGACAAGGCGTTAATTGTATTGCTTTTATTTACCACTACTACAAACTCTGTAGATTTGGCATTAACACTAACAAGCAGCAGGCATAGCGGCAGCAACACATAAAGGAGTGAGTTACGATAGCTCATCATTGTTAAAATACCATACTAGCGTTCAAACTGAGCATATGTACTTTGTGGCCTTTGTCGACATCGGCAGGATTACTAAGACTCCATAAACCCGCGCCTTCGGGCTTTATATCAAAGCGGTCTAGTTGAGCTTTTAGCGCTAATCGCTCCGACAGTTGCCATTTTACACCTATGTTAATTGAATGCTGATGAACATAAGGCACCTTAATAGCAGCCTGTGTTGCAAGTGCTAGCTGTTGTATTGGTTCTGAAATTTGATCGGGTATGCCTGGTGAAAAAACAGGTTCGTTTACTTGTATAACATCGTGACGATTTTTTGCTGCTGAAAAGCTAGTGTAAAATATTGCATTGTTTACCCTATAACCAGCGCTAATATAAGTATTGAGTACTGATGGAGCTATTATCCAATCGGATTCCGAAATACCTACTTCAGATTGAATAAGCCAATTATTATGATCGTAGGTTAGTCCAAACGCCGCGTATTCTATACTGTGGCCTTTGGTATTAAATTTGTTAGATATCGTTTGTGCTTGTGGCCATATACTTTGTGGTACTGCGTCTAGTAAGGCTAAAAAATCATCCAATGAGGTTAGCGTATAGTCACCAAAATCAGATTTAGATAAAGAGAAACGTGCGGTCCATGCGTCTAGTGAATAGGTTGCACTAAAGGTGGTTAAATTATCAAAATCAATAAAAAAGTCGTCATTATAGGCTTTTAACTTTGCTGTAGAGCTTCCATATGCGAGCTTTAAACGTAAAAAACCTTCATCAATGGCTTTACTGTATTCAATATCCACACCGTCGTAATTTCCTGCAATGTTTGCAAAAGAGTAGTATTCGTGAGGAGGGCGGATCCACAAATAGGCGTATCCTACATAAGGATATTCGGAGAGTAAGTAAAGGTCGCTGTTTAGCCTGCCAGCACGAATAGCCCAATGGCGTGAGGGGCGGTAACGTACAAAAGCGAGTTCTAAAAAGTTATCAAGACTTTTGAAGCTATGATCTTGTACTACTACTTGAACCACAGAGTCCCAATTTTTTGAGAGCGATATATTAGCTTGCCCACCTAAAATTGAATCACGCGTTGCTGAAAAGCCTGTATCGTTTTCGTTTAAATAATTAGATGCAAAGGCGATATCTGAATCGTCAGTGTAACTGAGTGTTAAAGATGCAAAACCACTAAATTGCACGTCTACTTCATTTGCATCGCTTTTATTAGCAGCAGAAATTACCAATATGGCTATGGCAATTGTACCTCGGAACAACATGTTAGCGCTTATTTTTATGATATGGATAATAAAAAGATAGCACATTTTTTAAAATTACCAACTTACCCAACATAAGATTTTACCAAAGGCGTTAGCATGGTAAAGCTAAAAAAATTACACTCTTTATTCTTGGTTTTTAATTTACGTTAAATTGTAAATAAACACACATAACACCATCATAAATTCCACTTAAAAGTGGCTATTTAAGTTGCTTTAATTTTACCTCCTAAAGTAATAATTTATTAACTAAGTAACCTATTAACTAAGTAACCGTAATTATCTTATTTGTTAACTATTGGGATGTTATATTGTTGCAATTGGCATTTGATATAGTATAACATTCACGCCATCTAATTTCCCTAAATAGAGTTTGAGTGTGACAGCACCTACCGCAATTAATAAAACACCAACAATTGCCCCTAAAACTTTTGATAAACAACTTAGCAATGCAGACGCCGTCCTGAGTGATGCGATGATTGAAGTGAGTTCTTTAAATTTTAGTATTAAAAATAACGCTATTTTAAAAAACTTAAGCTTTAGTGTGGCTGCAGGTGAGGTTTATGCGCTACTAGGTGGTAATGGTGCGGGTAAATCAACCACGTTAAAAACGTTACTTGGGTTTAATAAACCAACCGAAGGCTCTGTAAAAGTAGCGGGTAAAGAGGTGAGTAAAGCGCTTGATTTTGTGCGAGGTAAAACAGCGTATTTGCCAGAGTCGGCTACGTTATATCCGCATTTAACTGCTCGTGAAAATATTGAATATTTTTTATCACTCGCTGATATTAAAAAATCAGATGAGCAAATTAACGCGGCTTTTAATCGTGTTGCACTGCAATACGATGCGTGGGATCGCCACATGCAAACTTATTCAAAAGGCATGAGGCAAAAAACAGCAATTGCACTTGCGATACTGCGTGAAGCTCCGATATTTTTACTAGATGAGCCTACATCGGGCCTAGACCCTGTTGCCATTGATGAATTTAATCAACTTGTACGTGAACTTGCATTAACTGGTGCGACCATTTTAATGGTTACCCACGATGTATACGGTGCCTGCCAAGTCGCTAATCGAATTGGTTTACTTAAAAACGGTGAGCTGGTGGGAGAGTTTGATGCGCCCCAAAGTGGGCGTATTGATACCGAGCAAGTACACGCTGCATTTGGGCATCACGCTAATAGAGGTGCTTAATGAGTATAAATAACTTTTCTAAGGTGGTGATTGTTGCCAAAGATGAGTGGCGTTATTGGCTTCGCTCAAAATTAGCAATGACCGTGCTTGCTATTGGTTTGGTGCTCACGGTTGCTTCGGTGATTGTAACGGCTATTACCATGATGGAGCTAAGCCACACACGGCATGAGTTACAGGCAACTAGCGATAAAAGCTTTGTTGATCAACCCGACCGTCATCCACACAGAATGGTGCATTATGGGCATTATGCATTTAGAACGCCTTCACCACTTAGTACGCTTGACCCGGGTATTGATGCCTACACAGGCAACTCTATATTTTTAGAAGGGCACAGACAAAACAGCGCAATGTTTGCAGATAGTCGCCAAGGGACTGCATTAACTAAATTAGGCAGTTTAACGCCTGCATTTATTGTGCAAACACTCGCACCTTTATTATTAATATTAATTGGCTACAGCGGTATTAGCCGAGAGCGCGAATCGCAAACGCTTTCTTATTTGTTATCGCAAGGTACATCGGGTGTAACGCTAATTGCAGGTAAAGGATTGGCGCTACTTTCTGTTGTGGGCTTAATTTTAACTCCGCTTACGGTATCGGCTTTATTTACGGTTGCTGCGGGCGAAAGCTTACTGGCAGTTGTAAGTTTTGTTGTTGGCTACGCTTTATATTTAACTGTGTGGGTATTACTGATTTTACTGGCATCGAGCGTGTTTAGTAAAAACAGTGGTAGCTTTACCGCACTTGCCTTTGTGTGGATTTTACTGTGTATTGTTATGCCACGCGTAGCAAGTACCAGTGCCTCAACAGCTGTGCCATCTGCCGGTAAAATAGAAACAGACTTTGCTGTAAAAGCACAACTTAGAAAATTAGGCGACGGCCATAACGCAAACGACCCTGCCTTTATGCAATTTAAACAATCACTTCTTAAAAAGTACAACGTTAAAAGTATAGATGAGCTACCCGTTAATTTTAGAGGATTAGTAGCCAGCGAATCTGAAGCAAAATTGACTAACGTACTAAACAAATTTGCCCAGCAACGTATGCAAGCTGAGCTTAAACAAACGAAGGTATCTCGTTATTTTGGTTGGGTTTCACCTATGGTGGCTATTCGGTCGTTATCGATGATAGTGGTAGGGACGAGTATTGAAACTCATCACCGCTTTTTGCGTGAAACCGAGCAGCTTCGTTTTGACTTTGTGCAAGGGCTTAACAAAGTTCATGTAGAAAAGCTTAGCTACCAAGACGATATGAACCGCAATGCCAGTACCGAAGCGACTAAGCAAGCTCGTGTCAGTGCACAAAATTGGCAAGTACTGCAAAACTTTACTTTTAATATAGATAACGCACAAGTGAGAGCGCAGCGAAGTATCCCTGCATTTTTACAGTTATTTATTTGGATTGCAGTGCTGTTAGGCGGTATTAAATTTGTAGGGAAGCGTTTGTTATGAGTTATGTATTAAAACAACTTGCGCGTGAATGGCGTTTTTTACTTCGTCAAAAATATTTAGTGATATTACTAGCATGTACATTTGCTATATCGGGGTTTGCAGTTTTCAGCGGCCTTAGTGAGGTAAGCCAGCAACAATATACTATTGAGCGTTTAAAAACGGCTGATTTAACTGAATTAGCTAACGTACAAAATAAATACAGTGATGCTGGTTCGCTTGCCTATTACAGCTTTCATTTAACGTATTCAGCACCTTCAAATTTAGCGTTTGCTGCTTTAGGCGAGCGCGATATTTATCCGTGGAAACACCGCTTAAATTTACTTGCCCTAGAGGGACAAATTTACGAGAGCGATTCACAAAACGCAGAGCTAGCGCAGGCAGGTAAAATTGATTTTGTATTTGTAATTAGTGCATTAGCACCGCTGATAGTTATTTTACTATTTCATGATTTATTTGCTAATGAGCGAACAAGCGGTAGGCATGACCTATTAGTGACTACGGCTAAGTCGTACTTTGCATTATGGGGGGCGCGTATAGCTGTAAGGTTAATAGCGGTAATAGTGTGTTTAATGTTGCCATTTTATGTAGGTACATTGCTTAGTCATTCGGCCCTTGCTGATGTGGGGTTTGTTACTTTTATATGTGTAATTTACATTGCGTTTTGGACTTTGCTTAGTGTGTGGTGGGGCAAAAATGCCAATAGTGCGCCGCGTGTTGCTTCAACATTAATCGGTTTTTGGGTGTTAGTTGCCTTTATTATTCCTATTTTAGGCGATTTAGTTATAAACAAAACGGTTCACTCACCAAAGGGCGGCGACATTGTGCTTACTCAGCGTGAGGCGGTTAACGATGCATGGGACTTACCAAAGAAAACCACAATGGATGCTTTTGTAGCATCAAATCCACAGTGGAAAGATCATGTTGATATGCAAAGCGAGTTTGAGTGGAAATGGTATTACGCATTTCAGCAAGTTGGAGACGAAAAAGCAGGTGAACTTTCACATGCTTATCGAGATGCAGCGCATACAAAGTATCAACTAGCGGGGATTGTATCGTGGTTTTCACCACCACTATTGCTACAACGCAGTTTTACCCGATTGGCGAGCACTGATGCTTTAGCTGCATTTAGATATGAATACCGTATGCGAGGATTTCATAAAAGTTTGAGGGAGTTTTACTACCCTTGGCTGTTTATAAAAGGCAACCCACCTAAAGCTGCGCTTAAGAGTATGCCTAGCTTTAAAAAAACAATGCTTAATGAGACGGATGAGCCTGACGTTACAGGCGTTAAGCTAAAAGAAAATTTATGAGTCAACTAATTAACAAGGTTTATAATGAATACCAATAAAAATGGGCTAAAGCTCAGCTATTTAAGCGCATGCTTAGTCAGTTTGTTTAGCAGCCACGCTATGGCTGCTGAACAAACCCCAAAGGATGACAGCGTAAATAATAGCCCTATAGAAAGATTGGCAGTGATTGGCTCGCGCCAAGCTTATCAAGGTAATTTTAGCCCTTTAGAAACACCGCAATCAGAATTAAAAATAGACTTAGAAGCGCTTGAAAACGCAGGTGCGATAAATTTAAATCAAGCGCTTGATTTATCGGCATCGGTAGCGCGTCAAAATAACTTTGGTGGGCTTTGGAATAGCTTTGCGCTACGTGGCTTTGTAGGCGATGAAAACTTGCCAAGCAATTACCTTGTTAATGGGTTTAATGCCGGGCGTGGTTTTGGTGGCTCACGTGATTTGTCGGGTATTGAATCGGTTGAGGTGTTAAAAGGTCCACGTGCTGCTTTATTTGGCCGTGGTGAACCTGGCGGTACAGTAAATCTCGTTACTAAGCGCCCAACGTTTGATACAAGCGGCGAGCTAAAGCTAAGCGTAGGCAGCTTTGACACCTACCGCGCTGATGTAGATTACACCACGCCCCTTAGCGACGACGTAGCAATTAGACTGGTTGGTTTTTATGAAGACGCAAAAAGCTTTCGCGATACAATAGAAACAACTAAACAAGGCTTTAGCCCATCAATAACATGGAATATTAATGATAATAGCCAGCTAATATATGAGCTTGAATACAGCGACCAAGAGGTCCCTTTTGATAGAGGCGTATTAGCCATAGATGGCGAACTTGGTTTAATACCACAGAGCCGCTTTTTAGGTGAGCCAGGTGATGGCCCAATAGAGGCTGACGTACTTGGCCATCAATTAGAGTTTATTCATGACTTTAATGATAATTGGAGCGTATTGCTGGGCGCTAACTACCGTGATACCTCGCTTGAAGGGTTTGCTACCGAAACTGGTTTTGATGGCGTGATTGATGGCGAAGTAAATCGCTTTAGGCGCTACCGTGATTACAATGCAAAATATCAGGTATTTAGAGCCGAAGTGACAGGTAATTTAGAGGTTGCAGGGTTGGATCACCGTTTAATAATTGGGGTTGATTCTGATAAGTTCGAAAATGATCAATTTGTTCTTCGTGTACGTGGCGATCAGTATATAAATGTTTTTAATCCTGTATATGGAGCGTATGAGTTACCTACGCCAACGGCCAATACCGATAAGTTAGAAGTGCAAGAGTCGTTAGGTGTATTTATACAAGACCAAATAAGCCTAACCGATAAGCTTGATGTACGTATTGGTATACGTTTTGATGACTACCAACAAACACTCAATAATCGTTTAGCTGATACACAATCAAAACAAAATGAGTCACGTGTTAGCCCCCAGTTAGGTGTTGTGTATGAGGCGAGCGAGTTTGTATCTTTTTATGCCGCTTATGGCGAAAACTTTAGGCCTTTATCAGGCACTGATACAAATGGCGATGGGTTTGAACCAAATCAATCTACTTCAACAGAGTTAGGGGTTAAATTTACTTTAAACGATGGCGCTTTATTTGGCACTATCGCGATGTTTAAAGTAGAGCAAGACAACATGCTGGTGGTTGACGATCCCACTGCATTTACTTTTGCTGCAATAGGCGAAGCACAAAGCAAAGGCATAGAGATTGATATAAACGGTGAGCTAACGGATGATGTAAGCCTATGGTTATCGTATGCGTATGTTGATGCAACTATTGAAAACTCATTTTTTGATGCTAACTTTGGCTATACAGTAGAAGCGGGAAGCTCTTTATTAAATATTCCTGAGCATCAATTTAGTTTACAGCTAGTTAAATCGTCTGAGTTATATGGTAAAGCCGTTAAATTTGGTGGAGGCTTGGTTTATGTAGGCTCACGAAACGGCTTTTTTGGTACCGATTTTGAGCTGCCAAGTTACACAACAGCGCGTGTATTTGTTGATGTTGATGTAACTGAGTCAATTGGCATGCGTGCAGAGGTAGACAATCTGTTTGATGAAACCTATTACACTAACTCATTTGCTGATGCGTGGGTTCAACCGGGGACACCGCGTAGCGTAAGGTTAAGTGCGACTTTTAAGTTTTAAACGTACACATTAAAATCATACAAATGAAAGGGCTGCTTTTTTTAAGCAGCCTTTTTTGTGACTTAAGACGTTTAATAATAAATACTAGTGGGTTGCTCTGTCGCCCCAAATATCTTCTAGGCGGCTATCGCGACCACAACGCCAACGATAGGTGTTGTAACGGATTGGGTTGTTTTTGTAATAATCTTGATGAAAGCTTTCTTTTCCTTTAATAGGGTAAAAGGTACTTGCGTTTAGTATTGGTGTAACCACAGTTTGATTAGGGAACTCGGCAACTACTGCAGCTTTTGTTTTTTCAGCTAATTTACGTTGTTCGTCGTTTTCAACAAATATAGCACTTAAGTAACTAGGGCCTTTATCGCAAAATTGGCCTCTGGCATCAAAAGGATCAATATTAACCCAGTAATGATCAAGTATGCCTTTGTAGCTTACTATGGCTGGGTCGTAAGTGATTTCTACGGCCTCGTAATGGCCTTTATGATTACCATTGTACGTTGGATTTTTAAGTTTACCGCCAGTAAAGCCCGATATTACATCGGTTACGCCTTCTAGTTTTTCAAAGTCGCTTTCCATACACCAAAAGCAACCACCGGCTAACACGGCTTTTTCGGTTTTAGCTGCATGAGTAAATGTGCTAAACAATATTGCGGCAGATGTTAATGCGAGTGCGAGTGATTTTTTCATAAAATTATCCACCTGTGGAGTGAGTTTATAAATGCTTGTAAAGTTAGACCCGCTAAATGCTAATACTATTTCATTGTAGAGGCATTGTATTATCAGGCTAACACTTATCTATGGTGTAAAATAATGTGCTTAAATGAGTTTTATAGTGTTAGGGCTTGTCGTTAGATCACTTTATAAGTGAGCAGCATGGTTTAATTAGTTTAGCCATATAAGCGTCATTTAATGGGGTGTTGAATTATGCTGGCTTGTTCATTAAAGTGACAACATTCGAGATATAAATTAGCAGGTGATAAATGAACCAGTTAACTGAAAAATCAATAAGCTGCCCTTATTGCGGCGAAAGTATAGAAGTATTACTTGATGCAGCAGATATTGATGAGCAATACATAGAAGACTGCCAAGTATGCTGTAAGCCTATTTCGTTTGTAGTATTTGAAGATGAAGATGAGTTAAACGTTAATGTTTACAGTGAAGACGAAGCGTTTTAATGAGTTAATTAGATATGAGGCTGCAATTTTGCAGCCTTTTTAATGCGTATGTGTTTGGTTAGCTATTTTGTTCTCGCGCTAGTTGGTTAGGGAGAAGTTCTTCTACTATTTCGCGTGCTGGAAGTGTGTAACGTGTGCCGTCAAACATTACTGAGGTAAACTCGTTAATATTAGTAATGCCTGTTAAGGTCCAGCCTTCGCCGCGCTTTGGGCAATATACTGTGGTAGTGGGTTGTATTACTTGAAAATCGTCACTCATTACGTTCTCTTACTCTTTTTGCTTTAAAGATAATGCTTGTTAATGGGGTATGGTAAGTTAATAATGCCTGCCCATAAAGAGCTAATTTAACTAACCACTTAAATAAAATGTTTAATACCACAAAGCTTGAACGCGTTACGCTGCGTTTAATTACCCACAAACACGCTGCGTGTTTATTTAATATTTTAAACCACCCGCATGTGTCAGAATTTAACGACTACGAAACACCGCTCAGCAAAACACAAATCAAACAATTAATACAAGATGATATTAGTGCCTATTACGAAGGCGAAGTGATTAGAGTTGCAATTGAACATAATACATCTGGAAAGTTAATGGGTACTTGTGGGCTTTATAATTTAACACCGTGTAAAAGTAGTGCGTTTATAGGATTTGAGCTGCACCCCGACTTTTGGGATAAAGGCGTAATGTTTGAAGTAGTCACCGGTTTTATTGAAACGCTACTTAAGGATATTCCGCTTAAACATTTATCGGCTGAGGTGAGTGCACACAATGCACGTTCACATAATTTACTTATTAAGTTAGGTTTTAGTTTAAGAGAAAATTCTATTTGGCATAAATCACTTTAACGAATGACGGCAATTATAAGTGCTTATCTTTTTTCAATCCTGAAAGGTCAACGCCTCCAAGTGTAAATAAAATACAAAAGATAACGGCTTTCTATTATAGTTAAGCGTAAGCAAATGAATTTGTTACCCGTGTTTTATTAAATATTTACGCTTAACAAGGATTTTATATGCTAGAAAAACTATCTCAAGATGCGCTTGTTATTTGGGCAACCATTGACCCCATAGGCACTATGGCGCTGTTTGCTGCGCTTACTTCTCATTTAACAGATCAACAACGTCGTAAAACAGCCTTTAAAACGGTGCTTTACGCTGGTTGCGTACTATTGGGTTCTATTTTAATAGGGCAGCTAATACTTAATGCGATGGGAATTAGGTTGGTGTCGTTTCAGTTAGGGGGCGGAATTATATTGTTTTTGTTTGGCCTGCAAATGATATTTGGAAACGATTCTAACAAAGCTAAACAAGACCCCGATCACGATATAGCAGTGTTTCCGCTAGCTATACCTGCAACAGCAACTCCAGGCGCTATTTTGGCGGTGATACTACTTACCGATAACCACATACACCCAATTACCACACAAATAGGCACAGCGCTTGTTACACTTGGTGTGTTGGGTATTACATTAATACTATTGCTGCTTTCGGGTAAAATAATTAAGCTTATTGGTACTGGCGGCGCGTCTATTTTAACGCGTGTGATGGGGATGATTTTAGCCGCGTTTTCGGTTGAGCTTATTATGACCGCGCTTGAAATAAAACAATGGGTTAAGCTCGATTAAATAACTCCTAAACATTTAAAGGAATGCCGCATGGCAATAAAAATAACAAAACACTATTTTATTAATTTAAGTTTAGCCGTAGTAATTTTTGCTATCGGTATTTTAGCCATACGTTATTACAACCATTATGTATCGGCTTATACAGATGTAACAATTAACTCAAGCGTGCTTGATGAGTCGCGCAAAGTGTTTATAAGATTACCTGCTAATTACAATCCTAAAAAAGCGTATCCGTTAATTATTAAAACCGATGGAAACTTTAATTTAGATACATGGGATAAAGCACTTACAAAACAAGCTAAGAACGAAAAAGGGGATAAGGCTATATTGGTGTCTATTCCTAATTTATTTTTTACAGATACACGTAATCGCGATTTAGTGCCTCCTTATGCTCGCCAAGATGTAAATACACAAGCGCGACCAGAGGGAGAAACACTTATAGAGCCAAATGGTGAAGCCGACAAGTTTTTAGCGTTTATTGAAACTGAGTTATTCCCTTATTTATCAGCAAAATATAAGCTTAGTAATAACCGCGTATTAAGTGGTTTTTCGGCCGGTGGCAGCTTTGTACTTTATGCACTGCATACAAGGCCTGAACTGTTTAATGGCTACTTTGCATTTAGCCCAGCGGCTTGGTATGACGATATGACAGTGGTTAATAATGTAGAAGCATTTTTAACTACTCAAGCAAATAAAATTAAGTCGCCTACTTATTTATACCTTTCGGTGGGTGGAGCAGAGCATCCGTTAATGTTAAAAGCGTTTGATAATTTAGAGTCTGCTTTAACAGCAAATCCTAATAATAACCTTGTGTGGCAAAGCGCTATAAACGAAGGTGCTGAGCATTCAGATAATCCAACATTGAGTGTATCAAAGGCATTAGCTGGTTATAGTAAGTTTATTAAAAAGTAGGTTAGATAGGTTTAACCGGTGGCTGTATGCATATACAGTTACCGGTGTTTTAACTATTTATGATAACGAATCAGCTTCATAGCACTTTACTTAGTTTAATGTTATTAACGACTTACAAAGGGAGATGTTTTAATTTATTTTTACACAGTAAATACGCACACTGTGTTTATATACAGCACGTAGGTGTTGAGTTAGAATACAGGCAGTACCTATGAGCATATGTGATCAGCAATAATCAGTGCAAGCACTTTGCAATTTCAATATAGTTTCACCATCTTTATATACTCTGAATGCAATTAATATAACTAAGCTGGTGGCTTTACAGTGAAAGAACACATCATACTTAATTTTATTATAATGCTAAGCTTAGCAATAGAGTCAAATTGAAAAAAAGTAATCAGGGAGGTAGTGCAAATAATCAAGTCTACGGTAACTTCAGCCAATAAAGATATAGATGCGAGTAGTTAACCTATTTGTGATTCGTTAAAATTTTGCTCGTTCATTGTATTGGGCAGCAAACGGTAGACGTAAAAAATAGGGGCATCGTGAGTTGATGGTATTACACATTAAAAAAACAATACCAGTGCGGCTGTTAATGCATTTGTTGAAATAGCCTTAAATGCAAAACCAAATATTCAACAAAGCATGGCGAAATAAAAAAAGCCCAGTTAAAAAAGTTAAAAGGGCTAAAAGGGTTGTGCTTAGGGAAGTTGTAGTCGTTTTTAAACTTATATTTAGAGCTTATATTTAGAGCTTATATTTAGAACTTATATTTAGAACTTATATCTAAAACCAAATGCTATACCGTCATCTTCCGACTGCTCCATTTGTGCTTGTTGATCGTCGTTATCACTTTCAAAGTCACTAAAGTCTTTACGCGCTTCTACGTAGGCAATAGTGTCTTCGTCAATTAAGTAGTGAAGGCCAATAACAGCAAACTGACGCTTAAATATATCGTCTGGATCGGCGTTAAAGTTTGGCTGAATTACGTAGTCATCACCGGCATCAAACACGTTGTAGGCAATAAAAGGGCGAAAATCGTTATCAAAGCGGTAAGATGCAAATGTTTCTATACCTATTGCGTCATCAATTAAGCGACCAATATTATCGGTGTCGTGGTTTTTGTTTTTATTTATGTTGGCAGCAACATAAAGGCCGGGCTTATCAATGTTGCCCCACATAATGCCTGCACCGTAAATTAAATCTTCAACATTGCGAGTAGAACCATCGCCAAACGTTAAATCAAACTCACCACGGTTAACACCGGCTGTAAGTGTTAGCATGTCAGTTGGGGTATAAGTTACAGACGCACCAAATGTGTAGTTAAATTCAACTTCTTGGGCTGCACTATCGCCAGAGTTCCATAGCGTTTCGCATTCTTCTTCTGAAATGTCGGTTACGTCACAGGTATAAAATTCGCTGTTTTTAAGCTGTGCTTGTACTGCAAAACTAAAATCGTTATAGCTATTGCGGTACTGCACTAACTTATCACCACGGCCAGTGCCATTTACAGCGCCATCGTCTTTGTTATAGGTGTAAACGCCAGCTGCATTACCATCCCATACAAAGCTATTATTTGTGCCATAAACTACGTCGTACCATGCACCCCATTGTTTACCAATGGTAAGTTGACCGTACTTTTCGTGTGAAAGGCCTGCGTAACCTAAACGGTTATACAAAAACTCGTCCTGAATTGATTCAAAACGATTGTTATAAATTATATCGCTGCTGCCAACAGGGTTTACACCCCATTCTACGAGTGCAAGGGCAGTCCAGTCTTTCTTGAGCTTTCGGGTAAAGCCAAAGTTAATGCGCGAAGTACCGTTAACAACTTCGGTTTCGTTTTGTGTGTTAATTACACGCACATCAAGATATCCACCTACTTTTAGAGTGTTTTTATCATCTTTGTATAACTCTACCGCCGAAACAGCGGGTGCTAATACAATACTTGCGCTAATCAGTGTCGCTAATTTTTTGCTCATCTTGTGTGTTGCCCTGTGTAAATTTCAGTGTTTTTACGTAGGTAAAAATTCAGATTTGAAGACTAACAAAGCAATAAAGAGCTCAAAAGTGAAAAATACTCAACAAAATTGACAAGCAAATTCTATTGATATTCACTAGAGGTTAATTTTGTTTTTCAGGTGTTGCAGAAGTTTGTTTTTATATTGAATATATAGGTAAATAGGATGGTAAATTTGTGGTGTGTTAAAAATTTAATTTGAATTAATTTCATCTTGTTCAAAAAATAGCGACTAGTGCAAAAGCTCTAAAAGTGCTTTATTTTCATAAATATAACTTTTTATTGTTACTGCGTGTACAAAAATGAGTTAAGTAAACACACAAACACGTTAAAAGTGTTTTTACTCTAATTCAGTATACGTAATTCTAAACTCCCTAGACGTATTAAAGTGAATATATTGATGAATTTTTACTTGTGTAAGCTGAATAAAAATTTACAAAACCATTTAATTTAATCTGTTATTTGAGTAACCCACTATACAGTGCTTATAAATGGCTAAAACGCGTTAGTTTGCCTTTAAACTTTCATAGAAAAACAGGCGGTTTTGGTTTAAACTGCGCGCAATTTAATTACATCCATACTCCCTTGGAGGGTAGCGCTATTATTAGTACAGCTAATGTCACCATGCAATTTGGTGCTAAACCATTATTTGAAAATATCTCAGCAAAATTTGGCGATGGAAACCGTTACGGTTTAATCGGTGCAAATGGTTGTGGTAAATCAACATTTATGAAAATTTTAAGTGGTGAGCTTGAAGCGTCTTCAGGTAATGTTAGTACTGATCCTAATGAACGCGTTGCTAAACTAAACCAAGACCAGTTTGCCTACGAAGAATACTCAGTAATTGATACTGTGATCATGGGTCACAAAGAGTTGTGGAAAATTAAACAAGAACGCGACCGTATTTACTCTTTACCAGAAATGAGTGAAGACGACGGTATGAAAGTAGCCGATCTTGAAACTGAATTTGCCGAAATGGATGGTTACTCTGCTGAATCTAAAGCAGGCGAGCTTTTATTAGGCGTAGGTATTGGCACAGATCAACACTTTGGTCCAATGTCAGAAATTGCACCTGGTTTTAAACTACGCGTGCTACTTGCACAAGTGTTGTTTTCAGACCCAGACATAATGCTACTTGATGAGCCTACCAATAACTTGGATATTTACACCATCAAGTGGTTAGAAGACGTGTTAAACCAACGCGACTGTACCATGATAATCATCTCGCATGACCGTCACTTTTTAAACTCTGTGTGTACTCACATGGCCGACATTGACTACGGTGAGCTACGTATTTACTCAGGTAACTACGACGAATACATGTTTGCAGCAACGCAAGCACGTGAGCAACTACTTAGCGAAAATGCGAAAAAGAAAAACCAAATTGCTGAACTTCAACAGTTTGTATCACGTTTCTCTGCTAACGCATCTAAAGCTAAGCAAGCAACATCGCGCGCGAAACGTATCGACAAAATTCAGTTAGACGAAGTTAAAGCGTCTTCACGTCAAACGCCGTTTATTCGTTTCGACCAAGAAAAGCAGTTATTCAGAAACGCGCTTGAAATGAATAACCTAACGCAAGGTTTTGACGACAACACGTTGTTCTCTGGGCTTGAGGGTTTAGTAGAAGTTGGCGAGCGTATTGCTATTATTGGTGAAAATGGTGTTGGTAAAACAACATTACTTAATACATTAGCAGGGCGCTTAGCTCCTAAAGCCGGTGAGTTTAAGTTTTCTGAAAACGCGAACATTGGTTACTACGCGCAAGATCACGCAGATGAGTTTGCAACCGACATGAACTTGTTTCAGTGGATGGAGCAATGGCAACAAGAAGGCGACGACGAACAAGTGGTTCGCAGCTTCTTAGGTCGTATGTTGTTCTCTCAAAACGATATTAAAAAGTCAGTTAAAGTAATTTCAGGTGGTGAGCAAGGCCGCATGCTGTTTGGTAAAATTATGATGCATAAACCAAACATATTGCTAATGGATGAGCCAACAAACCACATGGATATGGAATCTATTGAAGCGCTTAACTTAGCACTTGAAGCCTACGAAGGTACATTAATGTTTGTATCGCACGATCGTCAATTTGTATCATCGGTAGCTACCCGAATTTGGGAAGTTAAAGATGGTAAAATCATTGACTTTAGAGGCAACTACGCAGAATACCTAGCGAGTAAAGAAGCTTAATTAGCTATTTACCCGTTAACCCTAAAAAGCCATGTTTAAACATGGCTTTTTTTGTTTTTGTGGCTTTGTATTAGTCGCAATTAATATGGCTTTGGGTATAATACCCGGCTTAAACAGGACATAAGTCCGCTATTTTAAAAATACATTACTGAGGAGTATTTATGACTGTTGGCATTATTATGGGTTCTAAATCAGATTGGCCAACCATGGAACATGCAGCACTTATGCTTGAACATTTTGGCATTAACTACGAAACTAAAGTCGTGTCTGCACACCGCACTCCTCAATTACTTGCTGATTACGCAAGTTCAGCCGCAGAACGCGGTATTAAAGTTATTATTGCTGGCGCTGGCGGCGCGGCTCATTTACCAGGTATGGCTGCTGCTTTTACGTCGCTTCCTGTACTGGGCGTGCCTGTAAAATCAAAAGCATTAAATGGTGTTGATTCACTTTTATCTATTTGCCAAATGCCTAAAGGCGTTGCAGTGGGCACACTTGCAATTGGTGAGCCGGGCGCAGCAAACGCAGGTTTACTAGCCGCACAAATTTTAGGGTGTCAAAATCCAGAAATTTTTGCAAAAATTGAAGCGTTTCGTAAAGCTCAAACCGACACTATATTAGCTAATCCAAACCCTGCAGAGTAATAATGAATATTTTAATATTAGGTGCAGGGCAACTTGCACGTATGATGAGTCTTGCAGGCGCGCCGCTTAATTTAAACGTGGTTGCATACGATGTAGGCAGCAAGCAAATTAAGCATCCGCTAACTGGTGAGGTTTATAGCACGTCACTTGAGCAAGCAATATTAAACGCTGATGCAATTACTGCAGAGTTTGAGCACATTCCTGATGACGTACTAACACTTTGCTGTAACAGCAATAAGTTCTACCCAGGGAAAGCCGCTATTAAAACCGGTGGCGATCGCTCGCTTGAAAAAGCATTGCTTGATAAAACAAACGTAACTTGTGCGCCGTATCAATTAATTACTGAAAAAGCGCATCTTGAACACGCAGTTAAAATCCTCGGCAAGCCACTTGTTATTAAAACATGCCAAGCGGGTTACGATGGAAAAGGCCAATGGCGTTTAAAATCGGATAGTCAAATAGACGAAATTTGGTCACAAATGGCTGATTTTATTGCATCGGGCACCGAGCTTGCGCCACATACAATTATTGCTGAAAAAATGATCCCGTTTGATCGTGAAGTATCTATTATTGGTGCGCGCGATAAATACGGTAACGTTGCTATTTATCCGCTAACAGAAAACGAGCACACAAATGGTGTATTAACGCTTTCTATTGCCGGTAAAAATAATCACAACGTTGAAGCGCAAGCAAACGATGCATTTACAAAAATAGCAAACGAGCTTAACTACGTTGGCGTATTAGCAATTGAGTTTTTTGATGTACAAGGCACGTTACTCGTTAACGAAATTGCACCGCGTGTACATAACTCAGGCCACTGGACGCAACAAGGCTGCCATTGCTCACAGTTTGAAAACCACATGCGTGCTGTTGCAGGTTTGCCGCTTGGCAATACAGAGCTTAAACACATTACCGCGATGATAAACGTACTAGGGCAACCTAATATCCCAGCTGACGTACTAAAATATGCAGATGTGACTAGCCACTGGTACGGTAAAACTGCAAAACCAGGTCGTAAAATGGGCCATATAAACGTATCGGCCACTAGCATGAACGATCTAGCAGATAAATTAGGTGAGCTTACTGAATATCTACCTGAGCAAGATTATCCAGGTATTTTAAAAGCGGCGGCAAATTTAATACTAAGCCAATAATTTCTAATTATAGAATTAATTTGTTAATACCGGCTTGAGCCGGTATTTTTTTGTCATAAAAAAAGCTTTTGAATATGTAATACTGTTAAAGTCTAATTTTAAATTTGTGAAGTAAAACAATGAAACTAAAAACAATATATGGCGCCCTAGCCATTGCTACATTATTTAGCTTAAATGCATTTGCATCAGACTCTCTTCGTGTTGCTACTTTTAATGTAAGTATGGATGCGACGAATCACACGCCTAAAGGTGAGCAAGTTAAAAGTGATGCTTTAGTTAATGCACTTAAAGCAAACCACCAGCAAATTAAGAACATAGCGGAAATTATTCAACGAGTTCGCCCTGATATTATTTTACTTAACGAATTTGATTACATCCCAAAAGAGCAGGGCATTGAATACTTTAATGAGCACTTTTTAAATATAGGTCAGCAAAAACAAGACGCTATTAACTACCCTTACTCTTACATTGCTCCGGTAAATACAGGGCTTGCCACCGAGTTTGATTTAGATAACGATGGCAAGAAAAATGGCGTGATGGGCGATGCACAAGGTTTTGGCTTTTTTGAAGGGCATTACGGTATGGCTATTTTGTCAAAATACCCAATCGATTTTGATAAAGTAAGAACCCTTCAAACCTTTAAATATAAAGACATGCCAAATGCACTAATGCCAGTGATGCCTAAAACAGGTGAAAACTGGTATAACGCACAAGAATGGCAAGCGCTTAGACTCAGCTCTAAATCGTTTTGGGATTTACCTATTAACGTAAACGATAAAACCATTCATGTTATTGCATCTCACCCAACACCGCCTGTATTTGACGGTAAAGAGGATAGAAACGGCAAGCGTAACCATGATGAAGTAAGGCTAATTGCCGATTACGTTTCAAACGCTAAGTATATTTACGATGATAAAGGCGAAAAAGGCGGTTTAAAAACTTACTCTCGTTTTGTTATCTTAGGGGATTTAAATGCCGCCCCTGAGGGTGATAAAGCCCGTACAAACACCACAGATCAACTACTTAAAAATCCACTTATTAACGCTCAATTTGTTCCAAAAAGTGAAGGCGCTAAAGAGCAGTATGACGTGCCTTATGCACAAAATTACAGTGCTAATTGGCAAGCGCGTGTTGATTACGTACTACCGTCAAACTATGGCTTAAAAATTAAGGACGGTGGTGTATTTTGGCCTACTAAAACGAGTAGTGAATATCGTTTAATTAAAGACAGAAACGCATCGAGCGATCATCGACTGGTGTGGCTTGATTTAATCGTTGAATAACGTCCACTAATAAAGGGGGCGTTAGTAAACTGAGCTTTACCCTGTTTAATGGCTATTTATCTTAAAAAATTGCAATAACTTGAGTGCTTCTGCTTAAATACGGCTTAATTATAATAACCGTATAGAAGCACTATGATTTTTAATCTTTCTTCATCTAAAACGTTAGTGGCCTTAGCTGTTGCCTCAAGTGTCATGCTTGCAGGTTGTAGCGCTACCGCTAACACCTCTTCAACACAGCAAAGTGCATTACCAGCAACTAAAATTGCTGCGGTTGTAAACACGCCAGCAGATATCGGCTCACAAAAAATAACGCTAGAACAAGCAATGGCCGATCCGGATTGGATGGGTAATCAGCCAGAGGGTGCTTACTGGGCGAGCGATTCGGCTACTATTATTTATGCTCAAAAAGAGCAGGGTAATGCACTACGCGATTTATTTAGCCAATCGGTTACTAGCCAAACAGCAGAGCAAGTAGCTCTTAATAAACTTCATACTGTGGGTTCAAATAAAGCCGTTTATTCTAAAAATAAAACAATGGCGGCCTACACATTTAAAGGCAATGTATTTGTTAAAAACCTAAAAACCGGCGAACTTAAACAAATTACAGCTACATCAGCGGGCGAGTCAAAGCCACAATTTTTAAATAATGGCGATTTAGTTTACCGCCAAGGCAATGTATTTTTTAAAGTTGATTTAAAAACAGGCTTAACGAGCGAGCTTGCTAACTTAAAACTTGCTGATGAGCCAAAAGGTATTGAAGAGCCAAGCACGTATATTGCTAAAGAGCAGCATAAATTGATTAAATTTGTGGCGCTTCAACAAAAAAATAAAAAAGATAAGCAAGCTCGCAGTGAGCAAATTAATGAACAAAACGATTCAATTGCTAACACAGCTTATTACTTAGGCGAAGGAAATACCGTTGCAGAAGCGCAGCTTTCGCCAAATGGTGATGCGCTGTTAGTCGTTGTACAAAAGCAAACAGACTGGCGTGGTGATGGCGATATTATGCCCAACTACATTACAAATGACGCCACTATAGAACCTAAAAAAGCACGCCGCCGTGTAGCCGACGCTAAAGAAGAAACCTCAAAGCTTGTCTACATCAATTTAACTAACAAAGAGCAAACATCACTTAGCTTTAATACCTTACCGGGCTTTGACGAAGATGTTTTAGCCGCAGTTAAAAAAGAAAATTATGCACGTGATGGTAAAACATATAAGTCTAAAAAGGCACCTCGTGGTATTAACCTTATTATGGACTGGGGTTTTGAGCAAAGCCCAATAGTATGGAACGACGATGGCTCACAAGTAGCTGTAATGCTTGAAGCGTGGGACAACAAAGACCGCTGGCTTGCAACGGTAGATTTTAAAAACAACAAACTTGTGTCGCAACATCGCCTGCATGACGATGCATGGATTGCTTACGCATTTAACGACTTTGGGTGGTTACATAACTCAAACACGCTTTATTACCTATCGGAAGAGTCAGGTTACAGCCAGCTTTATAAAAAGCCTGTAAATGGTAGTGCAATCGCACTAACACAAGGCCAATTTGAGGTTTCTAACTTAACGCTTACCAGCGACGACAGCGCAATTTATTACAAAGCGAATGTTGAGCATCCAGGGCTTTACGAAATTTACCGCGTTAACCCGCAAACAGGTAATAGCGAGCAAATTACTGACTTAAACGGCATGACTGACTACACGTTAAGCCCAGATGAAAATAAGTTACTCCTTAAGCACTCTACAATTACCATGCCTAATGAGCTTTACGTAGCAGATGCTAAAGCCAATACAAAAGCAACGCGCTTAACGCATACTGTGTCGGATGAGTTTTTAGCTAAAAAGCTAACAGCCCCTAAAATTGTTGCCGTACCATCGAGCCATACTGATCAACCAATATATGCAAAAGTATATTATCCAGCAGATTACGTTGAGGGTGAAGTAGGCAAAAACCGTAAAGCGGTTATTTTTAACCACGGCGCAGGTTACTTACAAAATTCACACATGGGTTTTTCGGTTTATTTTCGTGAATTTATGTTCCATTCATTGCTCGCTGATGAAGGTTACATAGTAATGGATATGGATTACCGCGCATCTAAAGGTTACGGCCGTGATTGGCGCACCGCGATTTATCGTCAAATGGGCACACCTGAAACACAAGATTTAGCCGATGGCGTTAAATGGATGGCGCAAAATGCCAACGTTGATACCAAAGCCGTAGGCACTTATGGTGGCTCTTACGGCGGCTTTATGACCTTTATGGCATTGTTTACCGCGCCTGAGTTATTTCAATCGGGTGCCGCACTTAGACCTGTTACCGATTGGGCGCATTACAACACAGGTTATACGGCTAATATATTAAACCACCCTGATGTTGACCCGATTGCGTATGAGCGCAGCTCGCCAATTTATTATGCTGAGGGTTTAAACAAGCGTTTATTAATTAACTCACCAATGGTTGACGATAACGTGTTTTTTCAAGATTCAGTGCGTTTAGTGCAGCGCTTAATAGAGCTTGAAAAACAAAACTTTGAAACAGCTATATTTCCTGTTGAACCACATGGTTTTGTACAGCCTTCAAGCTGGTTAGACGAATACCGCCGTATTCATAAGTTATTTAAAGAAACACTTTAATCTTTAACTCTTAAAGTATAAAAACAAAAACGCCGCATTAGTTTGTTTAACTAATGCGGCATTTTTATTGGATTGAACAAAATCTAACTTTATTATTTCTTTTTAAAGTTCTTTTTAAAGAGCTCTATAACCAATGGTATGGCAAGCAGAGTCCCGCCAATAACACCAATTAAATGTGCATCAATAGCCACAGTGGAGTTAATAAGCTTTCCTATATCAGCATTAGGGCCGCTAAATTGTTCAAACCCTATTTTAATCCATACGCCTATGAATAATAAATAACCCGATTTGAGCCCTACAGTTATATCTTTTACTGCACCCCAAATAATTACACCATGTAGTAGGGCACTTAATCCGGTATAAATATGTATGCTTGGGCAAAACCAATACACGCCGAGTCCACACCACAGTGCTAGCGCAGTTGTATTAAAAGCGTAGCGAGTAGGTGATGTGTATTCGCCATGTAAAAGCCATATTAATAAAACACCACTGGCATTTAATCCCAAATGAGCCCAATTAGCATGAACAAATTGGCTTGAAAAGATTCGCCATAGTTCACCTTCATCAATTAGACTTCGGTTAAATTCAAGTAAATTATTTAAATCAAATGCAGCAAAAATGGTACTAAAAAGCAGCAGAATAATAGGCGGTAATATATAACGAGGTTGAATAGGTAAATTAAGCATTTTATTATATTTTTTTAGTCAAAATTTTTGCATATTGTGCCCGTTTAACTTTAAGATGCCAAATACAACTACGTAATTAAGTGTTTTTAGTATTTTTATGCATTTTAAACTTAACTCATTATTTGCCATTGGACTGTGCGCAGTATCGCTGCCTTCATTTGCACAGCAAGCAACTCAAATTGAAACTCGCGAACCTGAAGCCGCTACCGGATTAATCCATAAAGAAGTAGTGCAGGGTAATAAATACATGGTTGCTGCGGCAAATCCATATGCCTCAAGAGCCGGTCAACAAATTTTAGCCCAAGGTGGCAGTGCCGTAGATGCTGCCATTGCTACTCAACTAGTGCTTACTTTAGTTGAGCCGCAATCGTCAGGTATTGGTGGTGGTACATTTATGATGTACTACAACAAAGCAAACAATAAATTGACTAGTTTTGATGGCCGCGAAACAGCACCTGCAAATGCAGACGAAACGCTGTTTTTAGATAAGCACGGTAAAGCCGTTAAATGGATTGAAGCTGTAGTAGGCGGACGCTCTGTTGGTGTACCTGGTATTTTACATGCCTTTGCAAGCGCGCATAAACAATACGGTACATTGCCGTGGGAAGCGCTTTTTAAACCGGCTATTGAACTTGCAGAGCAAGGCTTTGTAATTTCGCCGCGTTTACATGGCTTATTAGCACGCCAGTTAAACCCAGGCGTATTGAGTATGCCGATTATTAACGAATACTTTTACCCAAATGGTAAGTTAATTGAAGTAGGTAGTGTTAAAAAGAATCAACCGCTTGCTGATTTATACAAAGACATTGCAAAGCAGGGCATTGATGCATTTTACAAAGGCGAAAATGCTAAAAAAATGGTTAATGCTGTACAGCACTCTAAAATAGCCCCTGGTAAATTAAGTGTGCAAGATTTAGCCGATTACAAAAGTAAAGAACGCGATGCGGTATGTATACAATACCGTGCTTATAACGTGTGTTCTATGGCGCCACCAAGTAGTGGCGGTGTAGCAGTACTACAAATGCTTGGCCTACTTGAGCATAAAGATATGAGCGTACTTAAACCAAATGGCGAAAAAGCGATTCATTACTTTAGCCAAGCTTCGCGTATTGCATTTGCCGATCGCGATATGTACATGGGCGATCCCGATTTCACGCAAGTACCTACACAAGAGCTCTTAAACAAAGATTATATTGCCTCACGCGCTAAATTAATTACCGAAACAGACCAAAAAGCCGTAGCCGGTAATCCAGTAGGATACCTAAGTTATGCAGTGGATGATTCATACGAGTTACCTTCTACTTCGCATGTCTCTATTGTAGATAGTAAAGGTAATGCAGTTTCGATGACTAGTTCAATTGAAATGGCGTTTGGCTCTACGGTTATGGTTAATGGCTTTATTTTAAATAACCAACTAACTGACTTTTCGTTATCGCCACGTAAAAACGGTAAGCTCGTAGCAAACCGTGTAGAGGCTGGTAAACGCCCGCGTAGCTCTATGTCACCGGTAATGGTATTTAATAAAGATGGTAGCTTACGTTTAATTGTAGGCTCACCTGGTGGTAGTCGTATCATAGATTACGTTGCACAAGTTGTTGTGGGTGTTATTGACTGGAATTTATCAGCGCAAGACGCCATTAACTTACCGCGTACAACAAATCGTAACGATTACACCAGCCTTGAAAAAGGCACAACCATTGAAGCCATTGCGCCTGCGCTTACTAAACGCGGCCACAATGTACGTATTATAGATTTAAACTCAGGCTTACACGCAGTTGAAGTTAAAAATAATACCTTATATGGTGGTGCCGATCCGCGCCGTGAAGGTGTTGCGTTATCTGATTTAACCGATAATAACGCCACTATACAATTTTAAATTATGTATAATATGCATGTGGGCAGTGAAGCCCGCATGTATTTTCTCTCAATGGTCTGACTAGCTTAATTGTCGTTGCAATTAAACCTTTAACACTGATAATGACAGATCATAACTTAAGACTCCGTTAAAGCCTGGAAATATGACAACTAATACTGATCCTAACTACTTATATATTCATCATTCTGGCCCTGGCCTAATTGAAACACCGCTATTAAATAAAGGCAGTGCCTTTAGTAAAAAAGAACGCGAAAATTTCAATCTTGCTGGTTTACTTCCTCCTCGCTTTGAAACAATAGAAGAGCAAGTTGAGCGTTGTTATCAGCAGTATTCTAGCTTTACCGACAACCTTAATAAACATATTTACTTACGTGCGATTCAAGATAACAACGAAACACTTTACTACCGTTTAGTGCGTGACCACCTTGAAGAAATGATGCCAATCATTTACACGCCGACAGTGGGGGATGCTTGTGAAAAATTCTCAGACATTTATCGCAGCGCGCGTGGCTTATTTATTTCGTATGAAGATCGTTACCAAATTGACGACATTTTACGCAACGCTACCAAAGGTAAAGTAAAAGTTATTGTTGTAACTGATGGCGAGCGTATTTTAGGCCTAGGCGATCAGGGTATTGGTGGCATGGGTATCCCAATTGGTAAATTGTCACTTTACACTGCTTGTGGTGGTATAAGCCCAGCATACACATTGCCTGTAATGCTTGATGTGGGTACTAATAACGAAAAGCTTTTAAACGATCCTATGTACATGGGCGCACGCCATAAGCGTATTGCTCAAGACGAATACGATGAGTTTTTAGATTTATTCATTAAAGCAGTTAAACGTCGCTGGCCAAATGTATTACTTCAGTTTGAAGATTTTGCACAACCAAATGCAATGCCGTTACTTAAGCGCTACCGCAATGAAATTTGTAGCTTTAACGATGACATTCAAGGTACTGCGGCTGTAACGGTCGGTTCTTTACTTGCTGCGTGTCGCGTTAAAAATTCAACCCTAAGCCAACAAAAAGTAGTTTTTGTGGGTGCAGGTTCTGCTGGTTGTGGTATTGCTGAACAAATTATTAGCCAAATGGTTTTTGAAGGTATTACAGAAGCTCAAGCGCGTAGCCAAGTATTTATGGTTGACCGTTTTGGCCTACTTTCAGAGGGGATGGAAGGCTTACGCGATTTCCAACAAGCACTTGCACAACCGCAAGGCTCGTTAAGTGATTGGACTTACAGCGGTGAATACGCATCACTTCTTGATGTTATGCACTGTGCACAACCAGACATTTTAATTGGTGTTTCAGGCCAACCTGGTTTGTTTACTGAGCAAGCTATTCGTGCAATGCACGCCGGTTGTGAACAGCCAATTATTTTCCCATTAAGTAATCCCTCTAAGCAGGTAGAAGCGCACCCTGCTGATGTGATTAAGTGGACTGACGGTAAAGCGCTTGTTGCAACAGGTAGCCCGTTTGATCCGGTTGAACACAATGGCGAAACGTTCCCAATCCCACAATGTAACAATAGCTATATTTTTCCTGGTATTGGTTTAGGGGTTATTGCAGCTAAAGCAACACGCATTACAGATGCTATGTTAAGTGTGTCTAGCGAAATGCTTGCAGAGTCGTCGCCGCGTGCAAACACAGGTAAAGGCAGTTTATTACCAGCCCTGACTGAAATTGAAACGCTAAGTAAGCGTATTGCATTTGCCATTGCTAAAAAAGCAATCGAGGAGGGCGTTGCTCTTGAGATTACTGATGATGCGTTATGGGCAGCAATCGACAAAAATTACTGGTTACCAAAATACCGTAACTATAAACGTTGTAGTGTTTAATAACGGTACCCGTAATTTAAAGTAAATGAGGCTGTACGCTAAGTTACAG
Organism: Pseudoalteromonas sp. NZS71_1; assembly: GCF_015864305.1. Lineage (NCBI taxonomy): Bacteria > Pseudomonadati > Pseudomonadota > Gammaproteobacteria > Alteromonadales > Pseudoalteromonadaceae > Pseudoalteromonas > Pseudoalteromonas sp. NZS71_1. The sequence goes on from NZ_JADYXM010000019.1 coordinate 30,718, forward strand.
CTATTAACAAAAAACAGGCAATTGCCTGTTTTTTTGTGCTTGTTCATATTTAATTAACCACGTAAGGTCTTTAATAGCATTTACAAAATTAAAGGATCGACTTAATGAATACACTGACTCTTGTTTTAGGTAGTGCACTGGCTTTTAACGTACTTAGTTTTGATGCACTTGCGGCTGCAACTCCCAATGCTCCTCATATTTATGTTAAAGGCGAAGCTACTCTTACCACAATGCCAGATTACGTACAGCTTAGTGTAGGTATTACCGAAGTTGATAAAGACTTAATTGCTGCTAAAAATAAAACCGACTTAACCATCGCTAAAGCAATTAAGCTCGTAAAAGAAATTGGTGTTAAAGAGGGAGATATAAACGCCGGGCAAATTTCAATAAACCGTGATAGCCAATATAACCGCACTACCGGTAATCAAGAATTTAAAGGCTTTAAGGTTTCTCGTACATTAACTGTAAAACTTAGCGATATAAATAAATACCCTGAATTACTACAAAGCTTAGTTAACAACGGTATTAACGAAATTAATCAAACGCAATTTTTAGCAAGTAACTACAACGAGCTGCACAAAAAAGCGCAAAAGTTAGCAATTAAAGATGCACGGGATGCAGCAAAAGAGTTTAGTGAAGATTATGGCGTTGATTTAAAAGGATTGTACAGCGCATCACTGAGTCCACTCAATGTGCAGTCGCAGCCTTATATGCGCGCAGAAAAAGTAATGATGGCTGATAGCGCACCAAGTAACTATGTACCTGATGCCTACCATGCTGGAGAGATTAAAGTAACAGCCTCAAGCTATGCTGTGTACTACATAGATTAAAATATAGGTTCTTCCTAGGGACGATTAACTCTATGTTGCTCGGTTTTTACTTAGCCCACTAGGTTACAAACCTCGCGCCGCGATTTAATCGCCCCTAGATTGAACAAATTTCAATCCAAATAATTCAACACGCCCTAGTGGTGCTCAAAACGTGCCACCAACTTCTCACCTTGCTCTTGGCTAATACGCGCTATTGAGTTAAGCATATTAGTTACTTCGCGTCTGTCGTATTCATTAGTTACATGTTCATTTATGTCATCAACAATTGCATTTAAATAATTAAATAAACTGTTGCGTGCATCGGTATCTTTATGGGCAACAAACAAAATGTTTTTAAATGCCTCAAGCACGTTTGTCATTACGTATGCATCGCCTTTGGCGTAATTACGCAGCGGTGTAAAGTTGTCGTGTAATAACTCATCAAAGCTTGTTTCATGAAGGTATAACAATGGGGCATTATCACTGTGCTTAAACGAGTAGTTAATATCGTTAATTGAAAGTCGTTGGATAAGTAAAATACTCAGCATATCAATTGATTTAACCGCAGTACCGGGATCGTTTATGCCCGGGCTCATTGCCTTAACCGCAATTTCGGATATTTGCGTTAACCCATAACGGTAATGATCGCTAATGTACTCTTCTATATAAAAAATAAAGCAGTCGAGAATTTTATTTATCAGCTCTTCATCGTTTGCTATATCTTTATTACATTTTAAGAACGGGTAACCTTTAACTGTAAAATAGCCTTGGTTAACAGAGATATAAACCTTTATATCTTGCTCTGCCAAAATGGCACACAGCTTATCGGTATGTACGCCTTTATAATATCCCTCTGTTTTACTGCTTACCGAATGCCACTTGCTAAAGTCTGGAAAGTCTTCAACTGGGTTCTCTTGTTGTCTTAGTATTATTGTTTTAATTTCGTTTTTAGTTTGGCTAAACAAGCCATTTAATACGTTATCAACCTGAATGGCACGAGAGATTGAATGTATAAAAAACACAAATAAACCTAATGAAATCAAGCCAAAAACAAGTGCAAACAACACACCAATTGAAGGAATAGCCGTACTGCCACCTTCAAGTTTATTAATGTTTATAAGCATAATAATTGAGTAAATTATGCTGCCTAAATAAAAGCCCAAAACCATTTGGTGTGATTTACGCGTAATAAGCCCAGGCACTACGCGGGGCGATAAACTCGCACTGGCCGAATTTAAAACCACCATTACCATCGAAAAACTAAACACAGTAAGCGAAATAATACTCCCCGCTAAAGTGCTTAAAATAGTACGCGCGTTTTCGGCGCTATCAACAAGTACAACCGATATAAACGATTTCAGCTGCTCAATAGGGGCTAAATATTCAACCGACATAGTTATAATGGCAAATACTAAAAAGCCCACTGAAAGCATAGAAGGGTAAAAGCCAATACTGTTAATCATTTCACGGTAACTGTCGGCTACTTTGCGAGGTACAAACATAAAATCCTTATGTAATTTTCTACTTACTTAATACCCTTAGCTTAGCATAGGCATTTATTAAACTTCTGATAATGCTGCTCAAATTTATATGTTATTATCACGCCCACAATAATAAAGCGCATGCTTATGCGATAAAAATAACAGGAAAACGCCGTGATCATTTCAACTTATGCTGCATTACTTGCATTCTTTTACATTTATTTGAGCTTTAACGTAATAAAAGTGCGCCGCGCGGAGCAGATATCTCTTGGTGATAATGGTAACGCAACGCTACAACGTGCTGTGCGTGCCCACGCTAACTTTATGGAGTACGTGCCAATTGCTTTAATTTTACTTTTTTTGGCAGAATACCAAGGGCTTGCTAGCCATTACTGTCATATATTAGGTGGTGCGTTATTAATAGGCCGTGTGTTTCAAAATTTAGGCATAGTAGAAAAGAGCCTGAAATATCGCCAAATTGGTACCATTACTACATTTTTAGTGATTATTGTTAGCGCCTTTGTATTGCTAGTAACACGTGGTTAATTAAAGAAAAGTTAATGAGCAAAATATTTATAATAGGTTTACCGCGTACCGGCACTACTAGTGTGTGCCACGCATTTTTAGAGCTTGGTATTACAACAGCGCATACCGCATATACTAATGCTTGTTTTGAAAATGCTAACGCGATTGCCGACACTCCCATATTTAATGACTTTAAAGCGCTTGATATTCATTACCCACACTCTAAGTTTATTTATTTAGAGCGAGAACTTGGTGCATGGCTTGTATCAATAAAACAGCTTTTAACGCGTATGCACACTAATTTAACCCGTGCAGATGGGGGCTTTAATATTCATATAAAACGTTGTTATTTAAATACGTTTAGTGAGCTTTCGCTTAATAATATTAGCGACGATAGTTACTTAGCAGACTGTTATAAAAAACATTTTAATGATGCTCAAACGTATTTTAATAACCGCGACAACGATTTTTTATCCATTGATATAGCAAAGCCTGATAGCTATAAAAAGCTATGCAATTTTTTAGCGTTAAAAAGTGATAAAACTGATTTTGAAAAAATGAATATGGGCGGCAAAGTTACCGCGTGGAACGATATTAAACACCCGTTAAAAGTTGAATCTACCGCTAAAGGACGGATAGATAAATTACTGCCTTACAAGATTTTTTAAATCAAATACGTTAAAATCCCCGCATTATTATTTAAGTTGTACAGAACATGTTTGAATTAAAATACCACACCCCATTTGAATGGACCGAAGTTGTCCTTGCTGACTTTAATACTTTTTTACAAGATCACGCCGCTGCAGAAAAAAAAGCATCGGGTATGGCTATGTCTATGCTTTCGCATTATCCAGACAAACGTAAATTAGTAAAAGCTATGACCGACTTAGCGCTAGAAGAATTAATACACTTTAAACAAGTACTTAAATTGCTTTTAGAGCGCGATGTAAACCTAGGTGACGACAAAAAAGATCCGTACATAAAACAAATACGTGCACTGTTTAGACATGGTCGTGATGGTTTTTTAATGGACCGATTACTGGTTGGCGGTGTAATTGAAGCACGTGGCCACGAGCGTTTTTCTTTAGTTGCACAAGCACTTCCTGAAGGTAAAGAAAAAGATTTTTATGTTGCTATTGCTAAGTCAGAAGAAAAACATAAAAACCTATTTGTAGAACTAGCTTACGAATACTTTGAAAAAGAAGAAGTTGATGTTCGTCTAGAAGAGCTGCTTATAGCTGAAGCTAAAATCTGTGAAAGCATCCCGTTTACAGCCGCTTTGCATTAATTAAAACTAGCGTAAAGCGTATTTTCACTCGCTTTGCGCCACACACCTCTGCTCTTATTTCTTTGTTAACCTCTTCATGAATTGTTGATTTGCAATTTGCGAATCAAAATAATAAAAAACACGTTTATACATCTTAATCCACTGATTATAAATACAAAAACCCTTGGTCTCATACTTGCTACCTATACAGTAAGCAAATTGAGGGAAAGGCTTATGTTAAAATTTATTTTTATACTATTACTAATATCTTTTACCGCTATGGGCAGTGAAAGTCATTTAGATTATATAGAAAATGCAAATGGTGAGCGGGTACAAAAAGTATCGCACTTAGTTAAATGGACGCATACTCGCTTTGTGTTTACCCGTGATATTTCTCGTATTGCACTTGGCCACGAAACAACACTTGATGTGAACGTGGTAAATGGCCGTGAGCTACTAATTTTAGCTAAAAAGTTGGGCCGTACATCTATGATGGTGTGGTACGACGATAAAAGCTCTGAAACATTTTTACTTGGCGTAACCGAAGACTACAGCGTACTAGAAAATGCCTTAAACGACATCCATCCTGACGTACAGCTAACCATAGCGCCTGATCGCCATGCTGTTGTATTACGTGGTGAAGTACCTACTATAAATTATCGTCATGCCGCTTATGAAGCTGCAAAAAACTACCTTTATGCCAGTAGCTCACAAGCATCACAACCCGTTATCACCTCAAATCCTAACCAAGGTATGTTTAATTCACTTGCTCAACGCTTGCAAGGCTTGGGTAACGCAAACGGCGGCAGCTCTCAAAACTCGAGTAAAGTCGCTATTATTAATTTAATAAAAGTAACTCAAGCACCCAAGCCAAAAGAAGAGCGTATTAGCGAAGTGATTAAATCAATGGGCGCAGATAAAGTGACCATTAAACGCATCTCGGTTGATGAGTTATCAAATGACGACAACGATGTGTTTTTACTTTCTGGCTCTGTAAAAAACCAGATAGAGCTAGTGCGCTTATTAAATACAATTAATAAATTATTCGAACCAGAGCAAGCATTACAAACTCAGGGATCTCCTCTTGATCCTAATAATTTAATGGGCGGCGCAACGCAGGATAAAAGTTCAGGTATTGAAGTACTTGCCAACGAGTCGGGCGGTTTAATAAATGATGCTACCTCAGGATTAAATTTAAGTAATGTAAGTTCAAACATTGCAAGAGCAACGTTGCTTTCAGTGGCTGGCGGTAAAGTTTTGTCGAGTATTGAAGTTGAAGATTTACCGCAAGTGCGTGTATCGGTGCAGCTATACGAAGTAAATCAACGTAGGTTAAAGCAATGGCGCCCAGATATTAGCGTGCTCTCTAATGGATATGAAAAAGAAGCGGGCTTGTTTGGTCGTGACGGTATGACTAATCGCGAATCTGGCTCTGCAACAATAGAAAATGCGCTGCAATTAATTGGTGGTCAATTAACTAATAACTTACAGCTTTCAACCTCACAGTTTGCTATTGATATGTTGTTTTCATTACTTGAACAAGAAGGTATATCGCGAACGCTTTCTCGCCCTACAATCACGGTTTTAGCCGGCGAAAGTGCCGTATTTAAAGTCGGTGGTGAAGTACCTGTACCTACAAGTTATAGCCCATCTGGCATTACAAGCGGTCAGCAAGGTAGTAGTGGGTCGGTGTTTAGTGGTACAGAATTTAAATCATTTGGAGTTGAATTAAATGTACGCGCTATGGTTGACGACAAAGACAGAATAACACTTGATCTAAACCCAGTAATTTCACTACCCGATACCACGTTAACTGCCGAAATTGCACAAAGCACAGGCAGCAGTTTAAACAGTAGTGCATTTAATACACGCAGCATGCAAACGTCAACGCGTTTAAAAGATGGTCAGCCTCTTATTATTGGTGGCTTAATTAGCACCGATAACAATGCAAGCCACGACTTTGTACCTGATGGCAACGGCAATAGCATGCTAGGCAAGTTAAGTGAAACAACCAGCAAAAGTGAAAACAACCGCGAGCTTATAATTGTTGTAACTCCAAATCTGGTGCGTGAACCAATTAACACATTACGTTCGTGGGAACAGGCAAATATCGACACCCAGGTACTTAGCTATATACAGGAGCAAGGGCTATGAAAATATTTTATATTATTTTACTGCTTACTTTATCGGGTTGCGCTCATATTGATTACAAGCCAACAGTAAATCCTTACAACGCGCTGGGTGACATCGTTAAAAAATACCAATTAAATGCCCAACCATTAAAGTGTGAAGGTATAAATGCTAGTAACTGTTTGAACTTAGTGCATGAGGTGAATCAGCTCATGCTTGAACACCCCGATAACACGGCAATACTTTCAATATCTGCATATGTACTTTATAAAAGTGGCCGTGCTAATCAGTCTCAACAGGTTATAAACACTTTGCTTAATAAAGCTAACCCGCCTTTAAACGCAATTACTTTAGGAGTCACTTTAGCAATAGAGCAAGGTAATTTAGCTAAAGCAAAAAGCATTGCCCAATACGGAGTAGATGTTTTTGGTACGCATGCTTCACCATACCTGCAAATGGCCTCTATACATTATGCCCAGGGCAACTACGTTATAGCTTCAAACTACTTAGAGCTTTCGGTTAAGTTTGGTTTAAATAGTACCGCCTATTTTTACCATAAAGGGTTAATTGAAGAAGCTAACAGCAATAATTTATTGGCCTGTGGCTACTATGAGCAAGTTTTACGTGCAGAACCCACGCATAAAAAAGCACTTGCTAGGCGCGGTAAACTCTCCGTTTTAGGTAATTGTTATTCTTAAGGCCTTCGGGCCTTTTTTTATACCTAAAATTTGGCATTATTTAGGAGCCAAAACCACTTTATTATTTATCAAAAATAGGAGTAAAGCTTACGCTCATCCTACGTTTTATACGTAACCTCACAAGACTGCTTTTAATATTTAACCCTTACACTATCCATCAGTTTTAATAATACTTTCAATAACGTAAACCTAGCATTATTTATCTAAAATATTTTTAATATTGATTTGCATTTTGCAAATCAAAAATGAAAATATCTAATAAACAGTAACCATTAAAAACATAACCAACTGTATTTAATAGTTATTTATAGCTGGCATGGTCCTCGCAATATGTAAAGTGAGCATAAGCTCTTCTAATTTAAAGGCTACGATTATGAAAACTATTAAACATAACTTAAATAGCAAAAAGCAAAAAGGTTTTGTACTAACGTCAGAGCTAATCATTCTTTCTACTTCAATGGTAGCAGCACTTGTAATTGGTTTATCTACATTACGTGACTCGGTAACCAGCGAACTTGAAGATGTAGCTGAAGCAATTGGCTCACTTGACCAAAGCTATGTATTTGACGGCATGATTAACGCCGAAGGCACTGCTGAAGTGTCTGGCTCTGGGTTTGTAGATTCAGTTGATGTGTACGCAGGCGATGGCAGTTCATTCACTTTTGTTGCATCAGACTTTAGTGAAAGTGCCGCACTTGTTAATGCAACACCAAGCGGCGATGCTGCAACACGTACAGCAGCAGGCGGTTCACAAGGTAACTAACGCAAGGTACCCAATATAAGGCAACCAGGTTTGAATACCAAGCTTAAGGCTCACTGCCACAAAAGTGTGGCAGTGAAAGTTACTCTGGAGGAATATTATGAAAAGTAAAAGTAACAAAGGCGCAACCACTGCTGCTCTCACATTACTCATCACCTCTGGCATGTTAGCTTCGGCTTTGGGAATTAGACAGGTAAACGATGAAAATAGCGTAACAGCCTGGGTAGTAAACAAAAATATGTCAGCCGGTCAAACAGTAACCGTTCACGATGTAGAGCAAAAAAGTATAGATCCAAGTAACTATTCAAATATTGCACTGAGCGTTCAAAACCCACGTGCATTAATTGGTCAAAAATTAGCAACTAACAAAATGGTTGAACAACCCTTGTTCGACACCGATTTTATTAGAGCGAAAAGCCAAAATTTATCAGAAGCCATACCGGCAGGGCGTGTTTTATATACTTTAAAACTAAACACCTTAGATATTCCGCTTTCGCGCATACACAAAGGTGACCGACTCGACATAGTCGCTAAAACTAATCGCTTAGTAAGAACAGTTGCCCGTGATGTACAGCTTATTGGTGTTTCAAAAGGTCCTAAATCGCAAGCCGCTAAAAGTGGCGTAATGGATAATTTAGCTAAAGAGTCTAATTCTGCTGCGGGCGGTGTTTCATTAGTCCTTGCGGTACTTCCAAAAGATGTTTATTCGTTGGCGGGTATAGATAACGCCGACAAAGTTTCAATTATTGTGCATAGCGCTTATGACATTGAACAAGGTCGTTTGCAAAACTTTTCACGCTTACAAACCAGTCGCACAATCGAAGTGGTTAAAGGCGTTAAAAACGAAGCTGTATATGTAGCTAAGTGAGTTTTTATGTTTAATTTATCAAGCAAACATGAAGAAGTTCAAACCAGTTTAAGTACCTTTGAAGAGCTTAAAAAGCTATTGCACGATGCCGTTATCGAAGAGTACGAACAAGAGCCAGCCGCGCTTTTATCAAGTAATGTTCTCGAAAAAATCTCTGCATTGTGCAGTGAAATTCCACAATTTAATCAATCTTCATTTAATCAACACCAACAAGAGCAGGTTGTTCAGGCTGTATTTGATGAAATTCAGGGCCTTGGCCCTATTGCACAATTTATGCTGGACGATCAAGTAAGTGATATTTTAATAAACGACACGCAAGATATTTGGATTGATAAACAAGGCAAACTACTTTGCACTGCCAGTAAGTTTGATGACGAACGCCATTTACGCCGATTTGTTGATCGCTTACTTGATGGTTGTGGCCGACAAGTCAATGCGCTTATGCCAATTGTTGATGGCAAACTAAAAGATGGTAGCCGAGTTCATATTATTGTACCGCCTGCGTGTACCAGCGCAGCTATTGTATCGATTCGTAAGTTTAATCATAAAAAAATAAACGATGACTTTTTAGTTAATAATCATTTTTTAGATAAAAACATCTTATCATTTTTAAAAAGCGCAGTTAAAACAGGCGTTAATATTTTAGTGTGTGGCAATGCCGGGGCAGGTAAAACATCATTATTAAACGTACTTGCTAACTCAATTAACCCAAATGAACGAGTTGTAACCATTGAAGAAAGTGCTGAGCTTAATTTACATCACAACCACGTTGTGCAATTAGAAGCCCACGACACAAACAGCGATGGTAAAGGTGCAGTAAGCCTAAGAGATTTAGTAAAAGCAGCCCTTAGAATGCGCGCAGATAGAATACTTGTTGGAGAGGTACGCTCTGGCGAAGTAATTGATATGCTCCAAGCAATGAACTGTGGTCACCAAGGTTCGATGACGACCATACATGCTAACAGTGCAAATGATGCCGTTATTCGTTTATCTACCTTAGTGCAGTTACACAATGCACAACTGAGCGATACCCATACAAGTTCGCTAATCGCGTCGAGTATTCAACTTATTGTGCATGTTTCTCGCTCAACTAATGGTACCCGAACTCTAAAAAGTGTTGGTGAAATTAAACGTGTTAATGGCGGCGCACATTTTAGCCCGCTTTATAGTATTAATGAAGCAGAGCCAGTACAAAGTGAGTTAATAGATAACTCAAGTGTTATTGAGTTTATGAAAGGCCAAGGCGCAAATGCACAAGAATTAAAAGCATTACTGCACAATAACCCGGAGGCTAACAATGACTAAACTTGATTATTTATTAGCTGTAGCGGCGGTTATAACCTTTGTACTTGCAACTAGTGTGTTGGTTTCTTTGTATGCTAAAAATAAAAGCAGCCAAGGCACTAAAAAAGTAGATATTTTAGAAGAAAAAGACGTACTTACTCTGTCACTACGAGTGCTAGGCTTAAACATAAGTAACGCCTGGTTTATAAGCATGGCGTGCTCGCTCTCTAGTAGCTCATGGTTTTTAGCTAAATTATATTATCCAGAGGCATCAACCAGCGCGTTTATTATTTCAATCGTGGTTTTTGTAACCTGTTTTATAACTGTGATTGACTTGGCTCATTATAAATTAGCAAAATTTGAGCATCATTTTTTAGAATTTATTGAAACCGTACAATCGTGTTTAAGCACTGGGCTATCGCTACAGCAATCAATGCAGTTTGCTGATGAACATGCAGACCCATATATAAAAAAACAAAGCACCTTACTAATACAACGCATGAGCATGGGTAGTGATGCCGAAACGTCGTTTGCCCCTTTAATTGAAAGATACAACTGCGAAACCGTAAGATTGTTTGCTCATAGCATCATTACACATACACAAAGCCAGTGTGATTTAACCGACATGCTAAAAAGCGTATGCAACATGATGTCGCTTCGGACCCTCGACCGCCAACAGCTAAAAGCTAAGCTTTCGGGCACTAAATACGCTGCTGTATTTAGTGGTTTTTTACCTTACGCACTAATTCCTTTATTTAGCTATACCGATCCAACCTGGTTTGAACCATTATTAAACGACCCTAATGGTATTGCATTTATAACGGTTGCGCTTCTTTGTCAGCTATTTGGTTTTTTATGGCTACGCCTTAGCTTAAGGGTAACATTATGATTGATATACTTTTACTTATCGGACTTTTAGTAAGTATGGGGTCATTTATCCATATTCATAGGCAATCTCTTAAAGTTGAATTAGATAAACCCGATACTAAAAACATTAATTGGTATCCGCTAATCATCATCTCTAAACGTCAACTAAGACAAGCAGGGATTCAAATTAATAAAATATTAATAAGCCTGTACTGCTTCAAAGTGGCTGCTACTTTTAGTGCATTTACGGTTATAGAGCTAACAGGTTATGAGCTGAGCCAATCGATTAAATTGTTACTGTGTTTTATGTGTTTTTTTGCACCCGAATGCTGGTTTTTATTACGTAAAAATCAACGCAAAACCACTATTAATAATAGCTTAGAGTTTTTTTTACGGGTGTTACTGGTTTACATGCGCGCTGGATTTTCACTAGAGCGCTCATTTGCACTGGCGGTTGATCATGGATTAAGTCAAAAACACCCATTATACAAAGAGCTAAAGTTATTTTTATTCGAACTAAGCGCAGGTAAAGATCGTGAATTTGCATTTAATTCACTTTTTGAAAGAACCGGCGTATTAGGAATTAAAAAGCTCGCTAACTTAATGTTAATAGGGTCAAAACTTGGTACGCCACTTATCCAAGCAGTAGAGGCTCAACTTGAAGGCCTAGCTCTAAAAAAGAACATTTTACTCGCTAAAAAGGTAAACAAAAAAGCGATGCATACGACCTTTCCCATTATCTTAATTTGTTTTCCGATGTTTTTGGTATTGGTGTTTTTTCCCGCAGCATTACAAGTAATGAACGTACTTAAAATGCTTGTAGAAGTATTATAGGAGCCTGATATGAAAAAGCATTATCAACAAGGGTACATACTTACTATTGAGCTTATATTAATTATAACAATTTTAATTATTGGCTCAATTGGTGGGGTTATTTTAGTCAGGGATGCCCTTATTAAGCGCCATCAAACTAAGGTAGATAATCAAATTACTGTCGTTGATGCTAATAATAGACCACTCGGTATTGCAGTAAGTTTTGATGAGCACCAAGCCCCACTAATTTTTTATACAGACCGGGGGGCAAACAGCACATACAGAGCGCTAATTGGCATACGAGATGATAGGTTTACCTCACGAGAAGCTGTTTATTACGATGCTCCAAATTGCCAAGGTAATCCGTGTTTAAAGGGCTTAAGCGATGAAGCAACAGACAGCCAAGGTGTGAGTAAACTAAATAATACCGGTAATGTAAGTTATATAAATGCGCTGCAGCAAGGTCCAAATTATGCAATAGGGCAGTTAGGTAATACCGTTATTGGTCAGTTATTAAGAAGCACGCCACAACAATGCCCAGCTAATAGTGAACAAATTCTATCTCGTTATGTATCGCAAAAAGTAGTAACAGGCTCACCTTGTGAAAGCTTTGAAATAGATAAGCAGCCGGCCGACAGCAGTTGTTTAGTTGGGGTAACAGCTTTAGGTAATCCACTTTTAGGTACAAGCGATCAAGGTTTATCGCAATCGTGTGATACATGCCAAACGGGGTACGAATCGCAAGGTGACATACTTGATTTATATTTGCCTCAGGTAGAACCGCTTTTAAATACAGCCCTTAATGCGCTGTCATTAGTTGGTATTGGAACAAGTGTTGATATAGAGCTAGGCACTATATGCTGCCCAGAAGGGACACGCTTAGAAGAAGATGAAAACATTGTAGAGACACTCGTCTTCACTATTTTACAAACTACATTTGAGCTCGCCGGTATTGATTTAGTAAATAACCTTATTATTAGTGAAACACTGAGCTTAATAGGGATTGAGCCAGGCATTACATATTGCAAAACATCACTTAATTTAGTTAATGCAGAACAAGTAATTAATATCACTACAGGCGAACCTGCACTTAGTAGCTTAACACCACCATTTAAAGTTTTACTGCCCGTACATAGCGGCCAAAACAGTACAACGTGGATACATACTCCCCCAAAAGGGGAAGGAGAACGTCAATGAACGCCTCAAATATATTTACCTCACATGCTAATTTAGCAGATACACCAACTGATGAAATATCAACAGAAATTAAAGAAACGCTAACGCTACTAAAACAGTTTTATGACGTTGCAATTGTTAAATTTATCGATTTTAGAGAAGTTTATTCAGAGCAGTTAATAACCTGCAGCGATAAAGAAAGCGTCGAAAATGAGTTATTAAGCTATCAAAAACGCTGCACACAAGAAAAACTATATTTATTTGAAGATACTTTTTTTGATGATGTATCAAACAACACTCACAAATTAATTCGTTTTTATGCACAATATCCAATTTATAGTGTCACTAATAAATTGATAGGCGTAGTGCTGATGGCCGATTTAGCACCTAAAACATTAATAGGTTCACAAAAAGATCAGTTTATTTCATTTGCTCAATTATTGCAGACACAGTTAAATAAAAATTCAGATTCAGTAAGTAATCAAAGTACTAATCCTGAGAAAAAGAATTATGGGGAAAAGTATATTCATGTATTTAGTTTAGCGCCCGTCGCATTCTTAATTGCATTAGTATTATGCTCATTCACTGCATTACTTCTTTATACTATAGAAAAAAAGGAGCTGCAAAGTAATTACAATGAACAAACTCAGCAATTACGTAAAACGTTATTTAATGCTTTAGAGCGATTTGATAATCAAGGATTATATATATCGCAAAAAGATTTAGTTATCGCAGGTTTTTTACAAAGCCAAAATAACCATACAAAAGAACAACTTAATAATTTAGTGCAGAGTCAGGTTTCACAAAGCTTAACTTATAAAGGGTATGTTGTGTTTGATTCTGAGTATAACCAGCTTGCACTTTGGTCAAAAAATAATTTTGATTTAGCCGCGTATGGGTTTACAAACTGGTTAAAAAAATTCAATAAAAGAGCGAACAAACAAGCAGTAGAAGTATTTACGGTTGCTGATACGGCTTTCTTAATTTCTGAAATAAAAATAAAACAAGGCTCTATTTATACACTTACAGCATTTGATTTAAGTAAGTTTTTAAAAGCCGTTATTGGCAAATTAAACACTGAAAATTATAACGTTTTTATAGCAACACCACAGTTTACTTTAGGAAAACAAGGAGAAGTAAACCCGAGTATAATTAAAAATAGTATTAGCGCTTTAAGCAGTCGTTTTCCACCTACTTGGCGCTTGCATGTGCAACCAATGAATAAAATAGTACGACCACAAATAACTAAATACAGTTTAATCAGATTAGGGTTAATCTCTTTTTGTGTATTCGCGTTTGTGTATTATTTTTTACGTTTGCCAAGGCGTTTACACAGTGAAATAAAACAAAAAAATCAGTTAATACTCAATAGAGAGGAGCTTTTTTCAAGTTCTCTGGATGCACTGCCGCATGGGTTTGCTATTTTTAATAGCCACGAATTTCCTGTGATTACCAACAATGCTTTTAATCTTTTATTTGCACAGGTGAATAAACAAAACAGTCAGCTATCGTATAGCCAGCTGATAAGTATTGCGCAGCAGCATAATATTATAAATCATTACCATGAACATCATAAGCTTGATGATGATCGTAACCAATTAATAGATATAGGTTTTACAGACGGGAAGTGGATAACTGTATTACAAAGACATACAGATTTTAATGGTTTCGTTTGCTACTTTAGAGATGATACAGAGGCACATCAAAAAGAATGTTTACTCGCTGATGTTCTCGAAAAATCAAAACAGACAAATCAATTAAAAGAAAAATTTGTTACAAGGCTTAGCCGTCAGTTGAAAACGCCTTTATCATCTTTAAAGTCATTAATTGAAATATCTAAAGATCCAATAAGCTTTAACGAATTTAAAAACAATGTGGGGAATATTTCTGATGTGTGCGACCAGCTTGAAAGTGTGATTCAACAGCTCGTAAATATAAATAAATCAGAGATAGGTAAGTTAAAGCTTCAGGCCAAAAACGTAAACCTAAATCAAATGATCAATAATAATATATCGATTTTAGCTAAAGAGGCTGAAAATAAAAGAATCGTTCTTAAAAATAATATTACGCCTGAATTAACGGTCGCAAGCGATGAAAAGTTAATTTCTCAATTGGTTATTCAGTTAGTGACTGAGGTTTTGGATTCATCAAATAATACAACGCTTTCAATTAACGCTCAGATTAAAAATGAAAGTAAACGTAATTACTTACACCTCGATTTTTCATTAAGTAATTTGATCGACAGTAGTAACTTTATAACTGAGCTTAAAAGTATATCGGGTGATGATATAACGCGCTTTATAGATGATAAAGACGTGTCATTAGAGTTAAAGTTTTTTATTTCAATATTTAAAATGTTAGGTGGTAAAGCGATAACTGTAAGTAGTAACGCGAATAAATCAACGATATCACTTTCTATGTTGGTAAACATAGCAACCAAACAAGGTAAGGGTAAAGACAACGAGCAAGAAGCACCAAGTAGCTCGTTAACAAATACTGATTTAGTAACTAACAAACACCAAAACACGCTATTACTGGTTGATGACGATCCTCTTGTTGAGATTGTAATTAGAGCAATGCTAAAAAATGAGAATATTAAAATAGATTACGCGCGCAGTGCAATAGAAGCAATGTTGATGGTATCGCAAAACAGTTACGACATTATTTTAATGGACATAGTAATGCCAGAATTGTCGGGAACTGACGCTATGTTAAAAATTAAAAAACACAGTGACAATTTGAAAACTAAAATAATTGCGCATACATCGACACCCGATACAGATTCAAAATACGTTAACCAGGGCTTTGATGACATGCTATTAAAACCAGTAAAACAAGGTGTATTAATAAACCAAATAACACGCATTTTAAAAGATAAGTCGTTATAAGTTAGCGTATATTACTGGAACAGTAATGAGGTAAAAAATGAAAAACACTATTGAAAATATGACTGAAGTTATCGAGTTTAAAGTAACGCCAATAAATAAAACTAAACGACTGCTTTTAGTAGATGATGACTTGCTAATAGAAATAGTAATTAGGAAAATGCTTAACGAAGAAAATATTTTAATAGATTTTGCATCAAGTGCTATAGAGGCACTACTTATGGTTTCTCAAAATATTTACGATATTATTTTAATGGATATAGTAATGCCGCAATTTACAGGTACCGACGCAATGCTAAAAATAAGAAAGCATGCTGACGCATCAGCAACAAAAATTATCGCTCATACATTTAGTGAAAACGAAAATAGTGATAACAAGTATGTGAAGCTTGGGTTTAACGGTCTGTTATTGAAGCCAGTTAAGCAAAGTGTATTAATAGAAAATATTAGATCTTTCTTGGAATGATAAATAGAAACAGTAGGGCGGTTAACTATTTTTTATTTATAGCTTACTAAAAAATTAAATTATAACTTTTGAAAGCACTAATATTTATTAGTGCTTTTGTGTATATGAACCTTTAATTTATTTAAATTTGTAAAAGTCCTTTAATAAGAATAATTACTTCAAATTATTCCTTCAAAGTATTACAAACTTCGCTTTTGTAATTGTTGCATGTATACGAGTCATCGTTTCACACTTCTTAAAGCGGTTTGATAAACACAATTGTTAAACGCTGTAATATTATAAAGTCAGTAAATTTATTTAGCCTAGAGCCCACGTATCGCAAGGGTTTAACTTTTAAAACATTAAGATTTTTTAATAACTAATAAATACTCATCTTGGGACGGAATTTGCTTTATAAGGTTATATTCCAATTTTATAGTTCACGAAATATTATAATTTTTAAAGTTAAAGAGGCAAAATTATGAACAAGACACAGTACGTTACAGTAGAAGGTCATCAAATTGCTTATCAAGAAATGGGACAAGGAACACCTTTATTATTGATACACGGAATACCAACCAATAAATTTTTATGGCGAAATGTGATGCCAAAACTTGCATCAAAATATCGAGTAATAGCGCCTGATTTACTAAACTTTGGTGAATCTGATATGCCAATTAACACCGATGTATCTATAAATGCGCAATGTAGAATAATGTGTAAGTTTATGGAAGAACTCGGTATTTCTAAAGTTAATATTGCTGCACATGATATTGGTGGTGGTGTTGCTCAATTAATGGCTGTAAATCATCCGGATAAAGTAAACGGGTTGGTTTTAATTGATAGTGTATGTTTTGATTCTTGGCCAATACCAGAATTTGAACCTTTGCTAGAACCAGGTGTAGAAGAAAAAACAACTGTAGCTGAATTTGTGGATACATTAAGAGATTTCATGCCCAAAGGTGTTTACGACTCGAGCGTAATGACTGAAAAATTAATGAAAATGTATTTAACACCCTGGAGTAACGAGAAAGGAAAAGCTGCTTTATTTAATAATATGCGCAGGCTTAATAAGGAATATACCGAAGCAATTACCGGCGACCTTAAAAGCTTACCTCATGAAACACTCATAATATGGGGTAAAGAAGATCAGTTTCAAAAGCCAAAGTATGCACCAATGTTAGAAGAAGCGATTCCAAATTCATCACTGATCTGGTTAGATAAAGCCGCTCACTGGGTTGTTGATGAGCAACCTGAAAAAGTTGCTGAGCTGATTAGTGATTTCATGAATGATAAAACATTCTAGTGAATTAGCAGGAAGGCTAAAAAGCTATTTATTTCAATGCGTTAAGCTTTACTAGGTGAAGTAGCGACTAGGTAATCATTGTAATACCGCTTAATTATATTAATAACTAAGCGGTATTTTTATATGCTTCAGTAACAAATAACGAAAATAGGGAAAACATTAATTTTTAAAATAAGTAGGTTGATGCTTATAAAATAGTCAAAATAACGCGTTTCTACGTTAATTAATGAAGGTGAGTAGCTTAGTTATGTATTTATTTATGCTATTTAACATAATATAAATTATAGGTAGTTAATACATATATAGAAAGAGCGCTTAAATGCGCCCTTGCTATGTCCAATACTAGACGGTATCGGACATTAAGTGATTTTATTACAATAACAGGTATTACTAATACAGATACTTTATTTATCAATTTGTTTAATCAATACTTAATAAACGCTCAGCTGTATATTCGTTAGTAATTAATCCGCTGATCATGTTTGACCTTACTGCGCCCAAAATGGCTAACACTTTTTCTTCACCAGCAGCTATCGCATAAATCTGTTTGTTAGCATTTGTTTTTAATGGCGTACTTGCTACACGCTGATTAACTGTGCAATCTAAAAGCTTACCGTTTTTATCAAACACCCAACTAATCATTTCACCAACGGCACCAAGATCTTGTAACTCTTTAAGTTCTTGCGCATCAATAAAACCATCTATATGTAATGGCGACTTTTCACCTAAGCTACCAATACCCACAAATGTTACATCGGCATCTTTAGCGAGTTTTAAATTACCGGTAATATTTTGTTGTGCATGTAACTGTTCTTTTTCTTCAATACTTCTTGGTAAAACTGGCAATGGCATTGGGTAATGTTTTGCATTGGTGTGTTCGGCCATTCTTACTACAACATCATAAGGTGAAGCCGATCCATCCAAAGCCATATTACCTAGCATTGCTACAATTTTATGTTGCGGACAATCAACAGTTCTTAGCTCATCTACACATGAACGTAAAACTCGACCGGTTCCCATAGCAAGTACTTTGGGTTGTTCTGATTTTAAATGACGTTCTATTTCAGCCGCGCCAGCTTGAGCCAAACCAAGCGTGGACGATGGTTCAGATGGATCGCTCGGTACAACTTCACACGAATCTAACCCAAAACGGCTTTTTAATTTTTCGGCCAAGTCCATACATTTAGCAATCGGGTGGTCAAGTCTAACTTTAATTAGACCTTGGCTCACAGATAATGCGACCATTCTTTGTGCAGATTGACGAGATATATTTAGCTTTTTAGCAATTTCATCTTGTGTGTTACCGCCAACATAATATAACCACCCTGCTCTGGCTGCATCATCTAGCTTTCTAATTTCTGTATTTGATAGCTTTACCACGTAAACCTCTTAAAATATAAGGAAAACTAAATCCTTATTTTCATTACATAATTTTAATTATATGTGCTGCTATATAAATTATTTTATTAATTTTGGAATATCTATTTATCAATAACGTTTTTGTTATTTATAATTGTAAATATACCATTCCTTAATAAAAAATACCTAGGTTTCATAGGATTATGTAATTAGAATTTAGTTAATAGCACCCTTATAAAGGTGCTATTTAAGGTAATTAAAAATTGGCTTTAGCGAATAGTTAAACCGTTATTGTCAAACTTTAATACTTTATCTGCCGGTGCGCTTAGGTAAATACTGTCGCCATATTTTAATGGGCAATCACCATCCGCTTTTACTGTTACGGTCCCTTTGCCTTCAATATTTATATGTAAAAAGCTCTCCGATCCTAAATGCTCAATTACACCTACAGTTCCAGTCCAAGTACCTTGCTCAGTAGAGAGTGTTATATGCTCTGGTCGTATACCAATACAGCTAACATTCGCATCTTCATTTTGTGGAGCATCTATAAAATTCATTTTTGGCGAACCAATAAAACCAGCTACAAATTTGTTTACAGGGTTTTTATAAAGCTCTAAAGGTGTGCCTACTTGTTCAATAATACCGGCATTAAATACCGCGATTCTATCTGCCATTGTCATGGCTTCAACCTGATCGTGTGTAACATAAATCATTGTTGTAGCTAAACTTTTATGTAATTCAGATATTTCTAAACGCATATTTACACGTAGTGACGCATCAAGATTTGAAAGTGGTTCGTCAAATAAAAATGCCGAAGGCTGACGAACAATTGCGCGCCCTATCGCTACACGCTGGCGCTGACCGCCCGATAATTGCCCAGGCTTTCGGTCTAAATAATCAGTTAAATTTAGAATTTTAGCGGCGTTAGCAATTTTACTTTCGATTTCTGCAGGGCTTACCTTGGCTCTTTTTAAAGGAAAAGCAATATTGTTATGCACGGTCATATGCGGATACAACGCATAGGATTGAAACACCATTGCTAAGCCTCTTTTTGCAGGCGGTGTTTTTGTAGCGTCAATGCCATCAATTTCTATATTACCACTGGTGGTATCTTCAAGACCTGCGATCATACGAAGTAATGTAGATTTACCACAGCCAGATGGACCGACAAAAACGATGAACTCACCGTCTTTAATTTCTAAGTCGAGCGGTTTAATTACGTTTACTTCATCAAAGTTTTTAGTGACTTGTTTTAGTGTGATGCTGCCCATGTGTATTCTCCTATTTTACTGCGCCGAAACTTAATCCACGCACTAATTGTTTTTGACTAAACCAACCAAGTATTAAAATTGGCACAATGGCCATGGCAGATGCTGCCGATAACTTAGCGTAAAATAACCCCTCAGGGCTTGAGTAACTGGCAATAAATGCCGTTAAAGGTGCAGCATTTGCAGCGGTTAAAATAAGTGTCCAAAACGCTTCGTTCCACGATAAAATAACATTTAGCAATAACGTTGAGGCTATACCTGGTAAGGCTATTGGCAATAAAACATGAAATATTTCTTCACCAATTGTTGCGCCATCCATACGTGAAGCTTCAAGTATTTCGTTTGGTATTTCTCTAAAGTAGGTGTAAAGCATCCATACCATTATTGGTAAGTTAATGAGTGTCATTACAATCACTAAACCTAATTTTGTATCGAGTAACGCAAAGTCACGAAACAATAAATAAATCGGAATAAGTACGCCTACTGGCGGTAACATTTTGGTTGAAAGCATCCACATTAATAAATGCTTTGTTTTTTTAGTTTGTACAAACGCCATAGACCAAGCTGCAGGTACAGCAATTAATAAACCCAGTAAACTTGAACCTAGTGATATAACTACAGAGTTCCAAAAATGGGTAAAGTATGGCGAACGTGACAGTACATCGCGGTAGTTTTCGAGTGTCCAATCGAATGCATATAAGCTTGGACTTGCTGAAATTGCTTCAGCTTCCGTTTTAAAGCTGGTGATTAACGTCCATAAAATTGGAAAGAAAATCATGCCGCTTATTGTCCATGCAGCAATGGTATAAATTAGTTTGGAACGACGGCTATCTTTTATAGTCATAATTAACCCTCCAAGTTTTTGCCAATTAAGCGCATTAAAAATATAGCGACTATATTTGCAATAATAACTGCAACTATGCCCCCTGCCGAGCCACCGCCTACATCAAATTGAAGTAGTGATTGCGTGTAAATTAAGTACGTTATATTGGTCGACGAATAACCAGGACCACCGCTGGTTGTAACTAATATTTCGGCAAAGATTGACAGTAAAAATATAGTTTCGATTAAAATAACAGCGGTTATAGCGCGCGATAAATGCGGCAAAACGATGTAAAAGAACTTACTAAATGGCCCAGCTCCGTCTAAATCAGCCGCTTCTAGTTGTTCGCGGTCTAATGACTGTATTGCTGTTAGCAGTATTAATGCTGCAAATGGTAACCACTGCCAAGACACAATTATGATGATTGAAAATAACGGCATTTGAGCAAAAAAGTCGATAGGTTCAAAGCCAAGCCAAATTGCAAAGTGTGCAAATAAGCCATTAACTGGGTTCATTAGCATGTTTTTCCATACCAATGCCGACACAGTTGGCATTACAAAAAATGGGGCTAGTACCATAATGCGAACGTAGTTTCGTCCCCATATTGCTTGGTCTAGTAAAATAGCTAAGCCAATACCACCACAAATAGTGATCAGTAAAACCCCAGTTACTAGGTAAAGCGTGTTAAAAAATGATTCAAAAAAAGCCGGATCAGTTAGAAAAAACTCATAGTTTAAAAATCCTACAAACTCTTTATCCCCTGGAACGAGTAAGTTGTAATCAATAAATGAAAAATACAGTGTCATACACAGCGGAACTATCATCCAAGCAAGTAATAAAATTACACTAGGAAGAAGCATAAACCGAGCAAGCGTGCGCGAGTTAGTTGTTGCCATAAAGGTGACCTTAAAAAAGCCAATTCTATTTACTTGTTAACTATCAAGTGAAAATCAGAAACCCTTGATAGTGTTTATAACTAACAAGTAAATAGAATTGACATAAAATATTGGGTAAGTTTGAGTACTTACCCGCCCATTACATGCTATTTAGGATAGCGAGCTTTACGCATTGTTCGCTCAACGAGGTGCTGAGACGTACTAAGCGCTTGCTTAACGGTCATTTGGCCAGTTAATGCTGCTGAAAATTGTTGCCCAACAGCTGTACCAATTCCTTGAAACTCAGGAATAGCAACAAACTGAATACCTACATAAGGCACCGGTTTAACGGTTGGATTTTTAGGATCTGCAGATTGAATAGAATCTAAGGTAATTTGCGCAAACGGTGCTGCGTCCATGTACTTTTGATTACTGTAAAGTGATTTACGTGTACCTGGCGGTACTTTTGCCCAACCTTTTTTGTCGGCTACAAGTTGAGTGTATTCTTTAGATGTTGCCCAGCTAATAAATTTCATTGCGGCATCTGGTTTTTTGCTGCTTGCCGGCACGGCTAAAGTCCAAGACCATAACCAGTTACCGCGTTTACCTAGACCGTTATCTGGCGCAAGGGCAAACCCGACTTTATCGGCAACTTCTGAGTCTTTTTTGTTAGTAACAAATGCGCCTGCAACGGTTGCATCAATCCAAATACCACATTTTCCGGTTTGGAATAGTGCAAGGTTTTCATTAAAACCGTTTGCAGATGAACCCGCAGGACCAGATTCTTTCATTACATCTACATAATACTGAAGGGTATTTTCCCACTCTGGGGTATTAAACTGTGGCTTCCAGTTTTCATCAAACCAACGCGCACCAAACGAATTAGCCATTGATGTAATAAGCGCAACGTTTTCGCCCCAACCTGCTTTACCACGTAGACAAAGGCCATAAACACCTTCTTTTTTATCTGTCATCGCTTTAGCAGCTTTGCGTATAAAGTCCCATGTTGGGGCTTTAGGCATAGTTAGCCCTGCTTTTTCAATTAAGTCTGTCCGGTACATAACCATTGAACTTTCACCATAAAATGGTGCAGCATAAAGTTTGTCGTTAATCGTTAAACCGCTTCGAATTGCTGGGATTAAATCATCTAAATCGTAGTTTTCACCTAAATTATTTAACTCTTTTAACCAATTTTGTTTGCCCCAAATTGGTACTTCATAAGTACCTATGGTCATAACATCGTATTGGCCACCTTTTGTTGCTACATCGGTAGTGACACGTTGGCGAAGAATGTTTTCCTCTAGAGTAACCCATTTTAGGTCTATATCCGGGTTTTGGCTGGTAAAGTTACTGCTTAATTCTTTCATGGTGATCATGTCACCATTGTTAACAGTCGCTATTGTAATTGTTTCTTTTGCCGCAGCGCCCATGCTTATAAAGCCACACGCGAGCATAATTAATTTATTTTTCATCGGGTATTCCCCATACACGTTATGTTTTAACAAGTGCTATTAAATTTTAATCTATTGCCAATTCTATTTATGGCAGTTTTAACGCATAAAACTGCCCGCAAAGTGCCTTTTTAGGTCCTTTGTTTAAATAGTTAGACTAGTTGGATAATGACTTAAAATTTAACAGATATTTCAGAAGTGAAGCCGTCAAATCCTTTACCGATTTGGCCGCCCGAATTAACACCTTCTTCTTGGTTAACATACTCAACTTTTAAAAGCGTTTTATCGTTAAACCAGTAACCTGCGGCTACTTGAATACGCTCTACTGTGTTGTCTGTTTGTTCAATTAAGTCGGAAGTGTTTTCGGCTTCTGCATAACGAGCCGCTACATATAGCTTTTTAGGGATTAGATATTGTTGTGCTTCAAACACGAAGTACTCAACCGATGAGTCACCTTCTATTACACTGTTTGAATCAAAAGTAGTGCCATTTTCATCAGCTATGCCGTTTGTACCAAAGTAGGTAATACCGGCAACTGCATTACCAGCGGCATCTGCAAATGTGTAATCATCAGATGATTTACCAACCATAAAGATTAGACTAGTTTCATCAGATGGTTGATAAGCTAAGTTAAGCTGGATGATTGATTGCTCAAGCCCTGGCATTGCGCCAACGTGAGTGTCACGCTCGTTTGAAGGTGACGCCGAGAAATTATAGTTTTCACCATCGCCAAAGCGATAGTTTGTTGTGGTTACACCATCAAGACTGGCTACGCCATTTTCAAAACGCAACTGGTCGCCTTGATTCGCTTTTAATAAGTTTAAGCCTGCTTTAAAGCCACCTTCAAATTCTAGAGTACCTTGAAGTCGGTAGTTATAACCTCTGTCTTCTTGAAACGCTTCACCAAAACTAGAAGTCGTAATGTGACCTGTAACATTATAAGCACGTACTACACCACTATCGAAAGTTTCGCTGTAACTTAGCTGTGCACCGTTTTCTGCGGTTGCGTAATCGGTAATACCATTACCAATAAGTGCATTACTTTGGTTATCTGCGCCGTCTTGAAAACCTTTAAATTGAAATGGTGAGCCACCAATGTTACCTAAACGCAGTGTTAAATTTGCGTTTTCTTTTGGTGTGCCATAAAGACCTAGTAAGTCAAATTCAACACCTGCAAAATCGTTGTGAAATGAAAAGTCACGATCTTCGCCACCAAAGTCATTAGGCTCTTCTGCAATATCTATATCGGCAGTGATGAACTCGTTAATATGAAATTTAAGCATTAGATTAGCTCTAATACGGCCAAATCCTGACTCTTGTTCTTCATCTTCTGGACGAAATGCGCCATCTTTAGCTTGAATTGACTGAAAGTTTTGCATTAGTAAAAAGTCTACGTCAACGCGATCTAAATATTCAGAAATATCAGCCTGTGCTGGAGCCGATGTAGCCATAGCTGCCGCTATGAGAGAAATTGCAAATTTAGTCTTTTTATTATTCAACATAATAAGCTCTTTATTTAGTGTGGTGTGTGATGCCAACTTTATTAAATTGCATATTCATTTAATGAAATTGGTATTAATTCAGTGTGTGTAGATGAGGCTGGCTGAGCAAAACATTAAATAGTTAATGAAATTGCATTTGTGAGCATAAGCTCATCTGGTGAGCATAATCACAGAATGAATTTAGAAGGTCAACGATTTTTTATTACAAAACGTTTACAAAAAATCGAATTTATATGTAAATATTTTTGAATCAATAAGTTAAGTAGCAAATTTGTTACATCAAATTTTGAGGAAATAAAGTGTAGGATTAAGGGATTTATCGTATATACGTCATTATTGTTCAATACAATTAATGAAAATATAAGTTAGTAGAAGATATGAAAGCAGGTAATCCTTTAAAAATAGGTTGTTGGGCAAACCTATAAACAGTTTATTTATTAGTGTTTTTTAAGTAACGTTCTTGAGCTTATGATGGGGTTAGCTTAGTATTAAAGCACTTAGATGTATTCAAAATAGAAGTAACCTACATATGGAATTTGTTCGCCCGCTAGAGCCCATCCTCATTATTGATGACGTTAAGGAAATTCGTGATTATCTAAACCAAATTTTAACTGACTTAGGGTTTGAAGATATATTAGAAAGCGCTGATTTTAGCTCTGCTAAACCTATTATGAACAATAAACCGCCAGGCGTAATATTTGTAGATGTAGATTTACCTGACTCTAACGGTGCAGATATATTGGAATACATTAATAGTGCTTATCCGCACACTCATGTTGTTATGTGCTCTGGCCACAATAGTCTCGAAAACGTACAAAACACGTGGGAAATGGGCGCTAAAGGCTTTATTGCAAAACCTTTCAACACAAAAAAAGTAGACACTGTAATGAAGCGTCTTGAAATAATAGAATAATAATAAGGTTAGCATGCATAGTACTGTTACTGCGATTATAGAAGATCTTTCGAGTGTTATATTTGGTAAACAACAACAAATAAAACTGGCACTTACATGCTTATTTAGCGAAGGGCATTTACTCATTGAAGATTTGCCAGGTATGGGAAAAACCACTCTTTCTCATGCATTGTCAGCTGTGTTAGGTTTATCGTATCAGCGTATTCAATTTACCAGTGATCTTCTGCCTGCTGATATTTTGGGTACTAATGTGTTTAACTCTACCGAGCACAGTTTTACGTTTCATAAAGGCCCTATTTTTAGCCAAGTTGTTTTAGCTGATGAAATAAACCGCGCAGGGCCCAAAACACAAAGTGCGTTGCTTGAGGCAATGGAAGAGCAACAAGTAACAGTTGATGGAAAAAAATATACGCTGCCAAATCCATTTTTTGTGATTGCAACACAAAACCCGCTTTACCAATCAGGTACTTACCCGTTACCTGAGTCGCAATTAGACCGTTTTTTAATGCGTATTAGCTTAGGTTTTCCACCTAAAGAAGCCGAAAAACGCTTAATTTTGAATATGCAAAAACGAGATTACAGCCAATTACCTAAGCGTATTAACCAACAAGAGTTAGCGGCAATTCAAACCCAGATAAGCCAAATTACTTTAAGTAGCCCGGTTATTGACTATATTATAGAACTTGTTAATTACACACGCACAAGCAACGCTTTTGCATCTTCGTTATCACCACGTGCCAGTATGGCTCTTGCTAAAGCGGCTAGGTCGTGGGCCTTTATTGATGGTCGTGATTTTGTAATGCCAGAAGATGTTCAAGCCGTATTTGCAAGTGTGTGTCAGCATCGTTTAGGTTTGCATAATGAGTCAGGTGAAGCGCAAGTAAACGATATTTTAAAAAACGTTTTAGTTCCGGTATAAACTTTTATGCCAAAAAAAACAGCTAAGCGCCCTTCCTTATTTAAGTCATTTAAGCGAAGTGTATTTAATAAGTTATTAAAAAATAAGCATTTAAAAAACTCAATTACACTTGAACACAGAACAATTTATGTATTGCCATCGTCCCTAGGTTGGTACTTTGTAATTGTGGCTATTTTAAACTTTGTAATGGGCATTAATTATCAAAATAATTTAATTTTAATAATGTCTTATCTTATGTTTGTGGTGATGATTATTGCTGTATTAATGGGCTACAGTAACGCTAAAGGCTTAACGGTTAAATTTAAAGATGCATTTAACAGTTACGCACCTCAAAAACCGAGTATTGTATTTGAATTACAAAGCCCTTCAGTAACCCAATCTATTAATTTAACATATCAAGGTAGTGAGCAAACTCACAAACATACCGACGAAGTTGATAGTAAGACTCAGTTACTTACACTCAACTTACCCTACAGCTCACGCGGTAAGTACTCAGTGCAACGTATTAAAATAGCGAGTAACTATCCCTTTGGTTTAATAACTGTTTGGAGCTACATTCAATTACAAGAAGATGTATTTGTATACCCGTCGCTTGAACAAGTACACAGTGATGCGCATGTTTCTGTGCTTGATGAGCAAGCCGATAAAGGTATTTCTACACAATCTGGTAGCGAAGAGTTTGAGTCGTTAATCCCACATTTACCAGAGATGGGCTTGCAAAGAGTGTCGTGGAAGCATTACGCAAAAACACAGCAGTTGTTAGTAAAAGAGTTTGTAGACTTTAAAACAGCGAATGCGCTCTTCGATTTTACGTTAATGAATGGGGATACAGAACAACGTTTAAGCCAGTTATGCTTTTTAGTGTGTGAAGCAACCGAAAAAAATACCCCTTTTATGTTAAAACTACCGAATAAAACAATAAATACAAATACCGGACAGCAACATAAGCAGCAGTGTTTAGCGTTATTGTGCTCATTTAATGGTGGTGAGTAATGGATATAATTAAAAACGAAAAAGTAATAAATTATTCGCTGTCTTTTATATATGCATGTTTAATTGTATTTTTTGTATCACATTTACCGCTTGTTTTTGTTGGTGTACTTACACTCATTTGTGCATGGAACTTTTACATAACGCTGAGTAATAAACCAAAGCCAAATGCTTGGCTGGCAAATATACTCGCAGGTGTGTCACTAGGTTTAATGCTCTACACAGTAGGCATGTCGGATACGGTTATTTTATTTGTGGCCATGCTGCTACTTGCTAGTTTATTTAAGCTGCTGCAGGCTAAAACCAAAAAACACTATCATGTAATTACAACGCTTACGTTTTTTTCACTCTCATCGGTGTATTTATTTAACCAAAGCATTTTAACGACTTTAACTGTAAGTGGTTTATACATATTAAACTTTGCAGTACTTGGCTTACTCGAATCCAAACATAATTTAAAAATAGCCTCTAAGCAAAGTGGTAAATTACTACTTTTAGCGCTTCCTTTAGCTGTATTTTTACTGCTTTTTTTACCAAAAATGCCCGCCTTTTGGCAGCTTCCTGGGCCTAAGCTTGCAAAAACTGGGCTTTCTGAACAAGTCGACCCTTTCGATATTGCAAAGCTTTCAAATTCTGACGAGCTTGTGTTTAGAGCTAAATTTAATGAAGAAAAACCTGTAGCGCCTTATTATTGGCGAGCAATAGTTCATGATGAGTTTAATGGCAATGCGTGGCTTACGTCTGACTTTTTAAAATATAATAATGTAAAAACAAATACCCAGAGCGAAAATGATGAGCAACTTATCGCAAGCTACTCAGTTATTACAGAGCCTGCTACACAAAAATGGCTCTATGGTTTAGCGTATTCCAGTAGTAACTCACAAAATGTTGAAGGTAATTCGCTAGGTTTATTGCGTAAAAAAAGTCGTCAAGCTAAAAACTTACAATACGATGTAAATAGCTTTAACTTCACAGCTTTACCGCTTGGCGAATTTGAAGAAAAACGCTACAAATACCTCGCTTATAAAAAGAATGTAAAAACATCATCACTTGCTAAAAACTTAAAGCAAAATACATACTCTGACCGCGATTTTTACAATAGCTTATTACAATACTTTGCAGGTACGGGATTTACTTATACGTTAACACCCACTCCTATGAGCGGTGATAATACAATTGATCAATTTTTATTTGAAAACCAACGTGGATTTTGTGGTCATTATGCAAGCGCCGCTGCGTATATTTTTAGAACCGCAGGTATACCCGCTCGATTAGTAAGTGGTTATTTAGGCGGTGAATTAAACCAAGATAATAATACGCTAACAGTTCGCCAGTACGACGCACATGCATGGGTAGAAGTATATTTACAAAACGAAGGTTGGGTTATTTTTGATGCAACCGCTGTTGTAGCACCGGAGCGTTTAAATGGCTCACTTTCGCAAAACGAAGAGCTGAATGATGAATTTAAAAGTAATCTTGATTTTGGTTTAGTGAGTTTAAGTAATTTCCCCGCTATTAATTGGTTAAGGTTGGAACTTGAAAATCTCGATTATCAATGGTCTAGCTGGGTACTTGGTTTTGATGAAGAAAAACAAAATGATTTTTTAAAATCAATTTTTGGTAGTAATAATATTTGGCTTTTACCATTAATAGTTTTATTAACAGCTGGTTTTTGTTTTGTAGGTTATTTTGTTTATTTAAACTTACCAAAACGTCCGGCTAAATTAGCGCCTATGGTTAAAGAGTTCTATGAAATAAAAGCATGGGCGAAAAAACAAAAAA
Organism: Pseudoalteromonas sp. NZS71_1; assembly: GCF_015864305.1. Taxonomy (NCBI): domain Bacteria; kingdom Pseudomonadati; phylum Pseudomonadota; class Gammaproteobacteria; order Alteromonadales; family Pseudoalteromonadaceae; genus Pseudoalteromonas; species Pseudoalteromonas sp. NZS71_1. The sequence goes on from NZ_JADYXM010000019.1 coordinate 59,914, forward strand.
TAAATACACCCGATAATTTAACACCTAGTCAGCAGTTACATTTTTTTGCTGAGCAACTTCCTCGTTCTGCACAATCTATAAACACATTTAGCCAGTTATTTAGCCAAGTACGCTATGGTAAAAAACCTTTTACGAAAGAGCGTAAAACTCAGGCTAAAGATCTGATAAAATTAATTAAAATTTCCAAATAGAGAATACTATGAATGCTGTTGTTATAGGCGTTATTTTAATGCTCGGGCTATCTCTGGCTCGCGTTAACGTCATTGTTGCCATGATCATAAGTGCTTTAGTTGCTGGTTTAACAGCAGGCTTGGGTATAAAAGAAAGTGTTGATGCATTTAATTCTGGCCTTTCTGCCGGAGCTGAAATTGCACTAAGTTATGCCATGCTCGGTGCATTTGCCGTTGCTATTTCTAAGTCGGGTTTAACACGCATTCTCGCTGATAAGTTACTTGCTAAAGTAAATGCTAAAGGCAGTGGGAATGAAACATTTTTAAGTTACTTCATTTTATTAATTATTTTAGGTTGTGCGATTTCTTCGCAAAACTTAGTACCTGTACACATAGCGTTTATTCCTATTTTAATCCCGCCGTTACTCGTGGTTTTTAATCAGTTAAGACTAGACAGGCGTGCTATAGCGTGTATTTTAACATTTGGATTAGCAACCTCTTATATGGTGCTGCCTTATGGTTTTGGTGGTATTTACTTGTATTCTATTTTGCATAAAAATCTAGTCGATAACGGCTTAGACATTGTAAATACACAAGTCCCTATGGCGATGATTATTCCTGCATTAGGCATGTTTATAGGATTACTTATTGCGGTATTTATTACCTACAAAAAACGCCGCGAATACACCGAGCTCCCATTAACAACTCAGAGTAAATCGGCCGAGGTAGAAAACCCTAAAAAAGTAATGATTGTAGGGCTATGTGCGGTATTTGCCTCACTTGTTGCACAAAACCTAAGTGGCTCAATGATTTTAGGGGGTTTAGTAGGTGTAATGATATTTAGTGTATTTGGTGTAGTTAAGTGGGAAGAAAACGGCGACGTATTTAGTAAAGGCGTTGCGATGATGGCGATGATTGGTTTTATTATGATATCGGCACAAGGCTTTGCATCAGTTATGCAGGCCACTGGCGACGTAGCGAGCTTAGTACACAGCACAGCGGCACTTTTTGATGGTAATAAACCTTTGGCCGCCGGTGTTATTTTGTTAGTCGGGTTATTAATTACAATGGGAATTGGTAGCTCGTTTTCAACAGTGCCTATTATTGCAACTTTGTTTGTTCCTTTGTGTTTAGACCTCGGGTTTTCTGTTATGGCTACCGCTGCACTTGTTGGTACTGCGGGCGCTTTAGGTGATGCAGGCTCCCCTGCTTCAGACTCAACGCTTGGCCCAACATCAGGTTTAAATGCCGATGGCCAGCACGACCATATTAGAGACTCTGTTATTCCAACATTTATTCACTTTAACATTCCACTGCTGATATTTGGCTGGATTGCAGCAATGGTACTTTAAAAAGTATTTACGTAAGTGTAATTAAAAGCTGAAGATAACCAAAAAGGTATGTTAAAAGCATACCTTTTTGCTTCTAACAACTCTTATCCCTATCAATTTCTCCTCTATTTTGATTGGTTTATTAGTAAATATTAACTGAGGTGTTGAGATTACATTTAATAAATATTTAGTATGATGTGTTCTTTATGGTTTTTTATATAAGCACCAATTAAGGTGCTTATACAATGTTACTCTACCACGTCTTTAAAGCTCTAAATTACTCAAAACCATAAATCATTTTATCGCATACTACCGGTGTTGGTCTGTGATTATCATCGACTGCAACAAACGTAAAGCTACCACTAATGGCAGAGTGCTTATCATCTCTGTGCATAGTTTCTAATAGTATATCTACATCAACTTTTAAGCTGGTGTTACCTACATGGACTACTTTAGCAATTAACTCTGCAAAAGTACCTGCTGGTATCGCTTCTTTAAAATCAACTCTATCGGAAGATATGGTAACCAAAGGTTTACGACAAAAACGAGTAGCAGCTATAAATGCCACTTCATCCATCCACGCCAGTGCATCACCACCAAATAAAGTATTATGATGATTGGTACGCCCTGGAAACACAGTTTTAGTTACCGATGTGGTTGAGTCTTCAATACGCTGAGCAATTATTGCATCGCGATTTACTTCAGTCATAATCTCTACTTTTTGTTTGCTAATGTATCTTGCATTAGTAATGCAGGATCAAGGCGTTCGCCTTTCCAGTTAAAACGCCAATCTAGGTGAGGACCCGTTACACGCCCTGTTGCACCAATTTCAGCCACTTTGTTACCTTGCTTAATTTTGTCACCCACTTTTACATCAAGTTTACTTAAATGAATGTAAGTTGAGGTAATACCATGGCCATGATCAATAATTAATGTACCGCCTGAGTAGTATAAATCAGGTTCAGAAAATACCACGGTACCACTAATTGGCGCGTAAACAGGAGAACCTGTTTTATTAGCGATGTCTAAGCCAAAGTGCGGACGACGAGGCTCGCCATTAAAATAGCGCTGACTACCATAAACACCCGATATACGCCCTTCTGCAGGCTTTAACACAGGGTCTAAAAAGTACAGTAAATCAGAGTCTACTTCTCTCGCTTTACGAACAGCAACTGCTTCGCGGCTTATACGTGCACTGACTTCTTTTGCCGGTGAAACATACTTTTTAGCTACGCCAGTAATTTTATCAATTTCATATTCACGCTTAGTTATAGCTAGCGGCTGAGAATGCGATTTACCCGTGTTATCTACCCATTTTAAAGTATGAGTAGTATCAGCGTCACGCCCAAAACCAAATACAAAGTCACCATTTGGCGAAAGTTTTAAGCTTTTGCCATCTAAGCTTACTGAATTAGCGTTTTCTAGCTTTCCAGTAACTAAACCGCCTTGTGTTAAATGCCCTTTTAACTCAAGCGCCATAGCATTAAAGCTAGCAGAGGCAACAAGCGCTGTTGCTAAAAGTGTTTTAAACATAACTAATCGATCCTTTTCCAACACCTTCATAAGCAGTCACTTTCACTGCTTTTTCTGGATATTGAGCTTTAATTTGGCCAGCAACATGTTCAGCAATACATTCTACAGTGGTGTCTACTGGTAAAATGTCGCAACGAGATTCGCTAATCGCCATTTCAAAATAGCCTTGTGCCGATGTATAAGCAAAACATACATCACCCGCTTTGGCTGTTATGTGTTTTAAATCAGGTGCGTTAATTTGATCTTCACTGGTGGCTAAGTAAATATCTTCCCACTTTTGAGACCATTCTTTTTGCAAGCGCGGCATAGAGATGCCATCTAGGCTAATACCAATTTGAGAACGATGCCCATGAATAATACGTTGGCAATTACCGTCATGCTTTTTAAGGCCATGGCTGTAATGATAGTAAAAGCTTTGGCTGTGCTCAGGCTTAAGAGACAGCTCAATTTTTTCAATGTTATCTGGTAGCTTCGGTAAAATAGTCGCAATTAAAAATTCAGTAACCGATTTAACCGTTACTTCGTCTGCGTTAATCATGCAATAAGCTTGATGAGGAGCACTCATAGCTAAGTGGTTGTTTTCACCAAATGTACAGTCGAGTGTTTTATGCTCGTCAAATTCAGATACAGTGCCATTAAGCCCTGTAGGAATTGCTAAACGGTGATCAATACACTCATCTATAATGCCTTTAATTTGCTTTTTAACTAAACCAAAGTCTAAAACCATAGACTCTTCGTTAAGTTTACCGTGCAAAGTTAAATCAACAATCCAGCTCTCGCCAACGGCGCCGCGTTTGTTACATAAGTAAGAAAAATCAATCACAGTTAGTGAGTTAACAAAAAGGATCATAAACTTCCTTTAGACTGGTTATAAGACAGCGCTAATTATAATGATTTCTGATTGTAATTGCGCGGTTTTATAGTGCAAAAACCAATCGCACTGATTGATTGGTGATTTTATGTGCAATATTTTGATTTTTTAACTGCTCCGAGTTGTTTAGCGTACAAGTGTACGCTAAAGTACTTGGCAATTTCTAAGCGAAGATAAGTGTTATGGAACCTAAAAATAGCTATACAAAAGAAGATTTGATCCTGTGTGGTCAAGGTGAAATGTTTGGTGAAGGCAACTGCCGTTTACCAAGTGACAACATGTTAATGATGGACCGCATTACCTCTATTACTGCTGATGGCGGAATTCATGGTAAAGGCGAAATTGTTGCTGAGCTTGATATTGACCCTAGCCTGTGGTTTTTCGATTGCCATTTTAAAGGCGACCCAGTAATGCCAGGTTGTTTAGGATTAGATGCTATGTGGCAACTAGTTGGCTTTTACTTAGGTTGGTCTGGTGGCCCTGGTCTTGGTCGTGCGCTAGGTGTGGGTGAAGTTAAATTTACTGGCCAAATTTTACCAACTAATAAAAAAGTAACTTACCGTCTTGTAATGAAACGCGTAATTAAACGTAAATTGTTTATGGGCGTTGCCGATGGTACTGTAGAAGTAGATGGCCGAGTAATCTACGAAGCAAAAGATTTAAAAGTGGGCTTGTTCCAAGACACTAGTGCATTTTAATTTTTAAACGCACAAACAAAAAGGCCTCCAATGCGGAGGCCTTTTTGCTTAAATTCGATTATTGATTTTAGGTTTTGTACATGTTGCGGTTTTCAATCGCTTCACGCCAACCTCCTAACCACTCTGATTTTGGATCTACTTGTTGATAAGGGCATAGCTCTTTTGAGCGACCTGCTAAACCTGCTTTAAAACCTTGAGAATGAGCTCTTTCTAAACGATCTCTTTTCTGTCTCTTCATCGGTAATATCCTCACCTTTTTATTTATATATTGTGTAGCATTAGTGAAATCTACATTTAATGAATAGTTAATAAAAATGTAAAATTCAAATTGTAAAAGCAATTAAATTGTTTGACTTTAACTAAGCTGCTGATGCAAAAATGAATTAACATTTAAAAAAGTAAGTGGTCATACAACATTTAATTTGACCGGTTCGTAATAACAAATTGGCGATTTAATAATCGCTAAAAAGCACTTGTGTGCTTTAATTGTGACCGACTAATATTGACTAAGTTCCAAACAAAAATGTAATCGTGACACTTTTATTTCATTAATCTTAAATTAGTAGCCCGCCCCTAAATTTGAACTATTTTTAAACAATTTAAATTTATACTTGATTATTTAAAGTCGATCGGTCTAATATGAGTTCATGAACAAAAATACATCAATACCAATACGCCGTGGTCGCCCACCTAAAATAGCCAGAGAAAACGCCGATACAAAAGCGTTACTTATTCGCACGGGCCTAGAAACCCTAACTGAATTTGGTTTTAGCGCCACGGGGCTCGATACTATTTTAAAAAAAGCAGCTGTACCTAAAGGCTCTTTTTATCATTACTTTAAAAGTAAAGAAGCCTACGGTATTGCGTTAGTTGATGCATACGACAGTTATTTTATTGCCAAGCTTACCCATTACCTACAGCAAGAAGATGTTCCCCCACTTGAGCGAATCGTTAATTTTACTCAAAGCGCAATTAAAGGGATGAAAAAATACGATTACAAACGAGGCTGCTTAGTCGGTAACTTAAATCAAGAGCTTAACCATTTAAGTGAAGAGTTTACAACCAGATTAATGCAAAGCTACACCGCTTGGCAAAACCATGTAGAGGTTTGCTTAAATCAAGCTAAGCAACAAGGCACTATTGCAAGCCATGTAAATACAAAATTGATGAGTGAGTACTTTTGGATTGGTTGGGAAGGTGCTGTTATGCGCGCCAAGCTCACAAAATCAAATACTCCACTTACTTTGTATACAGAAATGTTTTTACGCGCATTATTAACCTAATGCGTTTTTATTTACCAATTAAAAGACGATCGGTCTAAAAGGATATCCCATGAGTAACCCAATTAAAGCCATTGTTATTAATAAAGAAGATAATAACTATAGCGCTTCATTATCAACTATCGAAAATAGTGATTTACCAAACGAAAACGTATCTATCGACGTGCTATACAGCACACTTAACTATAAAGATGGTTTAGCAATTACTGGCAAAGGCCCCGTTGTACGCAGTTTTCCTATGGTGCCAGGTATTGATTTAGTGGGTACGGTTACAAATTCCACCAGCGATGAATTTAAAAACGGCGATAACGTAATATTAAATGGCTTTGGTGTAGGTGAAAAACATTGGGGCGGGCTTGCTCAAAAAGCAGCACTTAATAGCGATTGGTTAATCCCCTTACCTACTGGTATTTCACCAAAGCAAGCGATGCAAATAGGTACAGCCGGTTATACCGCCATACTAAGTGTTATAGCGCTTCAAAAACAAGGTATTACGCCTGAATCTGGCGAAATACTGGTAACAGGTGCCAATGGTGGCGTAGGTAGCTTTGCTATTTATTTACTAAACCAACTTGGGTTCAACGTAACAGCGGCAACTGGTCGATTAGATCAAAGTGAGTATTTAAAAGAGTTAGGCGCTTCACAAATAATTGACCGAAATGAGTTTTCAAACCCGGGCAAGCCTTTGCAAAAAGAGCGTTTTGCAGCGGCAATAGATTCGGTAGGTAGCCATACACTTGCAAATATTTGTGCATCATTAAAATATGGTGGTGTAGTAACCGCCTGCGGACTTGCACAAGGTATGGATTTACCAGCATCGGTGGCACCCTTTATATTACGTGGTGTATCTCTTATAGGAATTGATAGCGTAATGCGCCCTAAAGCCGACAGAATTGAAGCATGGGATCGTTTAGCTAAATTAGTAAGCGCCGATTATTTAGATAAAATCTCGACAGAAATATCACTTGAACACGTAATTGATAACGCAGAGCAACTTATGGAAGGTAAAATTCGTGGTCGTGTTGTAGTTAATTGCCAAAGTTAATTAAATAATAATTAGCCACATAGTAATATGTGGCTTAAACGTTTAACTAGGCACCGAATGCAGCTAATTTTTCAGCTAATTCTGTTTTAGTAATCAAACCCATTTCTTCTTGCTTTTTAAGCTTGCGAATGTTGTCAAAGTTATCTAATTTTAAACGTGCTTTAGCTAACTTTTCTTCCATTTCTTCTTTAGATAAAACATCAAGTTTTACTGCTTTTTCTAACTTCTCTTTTTCTTGATCATATTCTTTTTGAAAAATTGCTTTTTCTTGAATTATAATTTGATCTTTTATTTTCTTTTCGATTTCAATGGCTTCATCTTCAAGCTCAATCTTTTTCTCTAAAAGAGGTTCTATTCTTGATAAAGGCTCTTGTAAAGCAACCTCAACATTTTCACCTTGGTTAGCTAAAAGGTTCTCAACATATTTTTTACCAATATCTTTGTAACCAATATTAAGCTGACCTTCGATTGAAGTGATTTCTGAACGAATCGATGAAAGTTTTGCGTTTTCTTTTGCTGAAGTAGCAATATCACTACTTAGTTTTGATGTAGAGTCACTAATATTTGAGCCAATAGTGCTTGCTTGAGTTTTGATCTTATTAAAAAGTCCCATTTCGTAATATTCCTTAATCTTTAATACTATAAATTGGCATCTTGCCGTATTTTATAAAGCTTTTTAATATTACCGATTATTTAAACACGTGTAAATTTTATCTTTCAATTCATTGTATGTGTAGATTTTAGAGTATCAAAACTTATAGATAAAACTTATAATGCAATTTGTATTTTAATAATGAGGCAACACCTATGAGCAACCAAGAACTTTTCAGTAATAACCCACTGCAAGGCGTAAAATTAGAACAAGTGGTTGAAGAGCTGGTTGAACAATACGGGTGGGAACTCCTACACGCTTATTTACAACTTAACTGCTTTAAAAATAATCCTGATGTTAAGTCTGCGGTTAAATTTTTACGTAAAACACAATGGGCACAAGAAAAAGTAGATAACTTTTACCTTTACCGCCTTAAAAACTTACCTAAGCCTGATGATGTTCAATACGAACTACCACCACGAGATCGTGTGATCCCAGCTGATCATAAACCGGGGGAGCCGTGTGAGCTTAGTTTTGTTGATGCTAAGCGTATTGTAGAGAAAAAAGAATCTAAGCAACGTGCTCGCGATCGTAAGCAGCGTTCTAATTCAAGTAACCCTTGGGGTAACTAAAAACATACTAATTTAAGGTCGAAGAGCTATTTATAAATAGTTCTTCGACTATTTTCTCATTAACTTCAATTATATCCGCGTTACATAGCCAATAAATAACAATTAGTACCCTCGGTTTTTCCAAAAATCTGTTTCGGTGCGCTCTGCCTCTAATGCCACATTAAAAGTTTTATCAGCAATGATTTTTCCATTTAGTTCAATCGTCATTCGCCAATCACCCAATTTATTTTCTATTGGCAGCCAAAGTGTATCGCCTAAATAAAAGTTCCAATCACTGTTTTTAACGTATACATCGCCTTCAAAAGGGTCCATCACATCACCGTTACTACCTGGAATATCAGGATGGTAAATACAATAATGAAGCTTTTCGCCTTTACCTTTTTTGATATTTACGATTAAGCCAAACTCAATATCTACCTCAGCTATTACATTTGTTGTAAATTGCTCTATTTGTGGCAACGCTTTACTTTCACTATCCCACTTAGAGTAAATACCGTGACTTTGTAACGTCACTACAGGTTTTGTTTTAGCCATTAAGGTAGCCTTTTATGTTAGCTATTTTGGCATTAGTTTAACTTTTTGAAATTTTAAAATAAAACACAATCTCATAAAGTTAAATCTCAACTTAGCTTTAATACTCCGCCTATTTACATAATTGCTAATTTGTCATCATTGTTTACACACTATTTGCACAATTGTTGATTATTGTTTGAGTAACTTAATTGATCAGGTAGGCAGCAATGAAACAATACGCACTTAATAATAAAAATCGAAATAGGATAAATGCTTTAAAGCTCACTTCTCTTGCTTTAATTGTTTCATCGTTAGTTGCATGTGGTGGTGGAGAAGGCATAGCTGATAGCTCAGCAACTACAGAAAGCTCATCACAAACCACCACAGATAATGGCACAGGTATCAGCAGTTCAACCCAAAGTGTACTTTGTGAATATAACGAGTCAGAGTCAGTACAAGCCACCAGCGCTGCAGATTGGTCATGCACAGGAACTACACGCGACTTAGCAGCTAATGGCATACCCGATCACGAAGTAGGTACATTCCCTAATGCTGATAACCCAAATACTATTTCTGAACAATCAGTAAATGAAAGCTACACACTTGAGCCTATAGAAACAACACAAGCAACTATGCTTGGTGGTCCTCGTGGAATGATAGGCGTTGTACTTAACGGCATTAAAATAGACGCAGGCACAGGCGGGAGTTGCGATGATTCGGGCACCGATTGCGATTTGGGCGACAACAGCGGCAACTGGAACATCGAAGCTCTAAGCCAAGACACGTTTAGTTTTGGAACAGACGACAACAACGCACACGTACAACCCGATGGTACATATCATTACCATGGTATGCCTGAAGGCTTTGTAGCACTGCGAGGTGGTAATAGCACCACTATGACTTTAATAGGCTGGGCAGCAGACGGCTTTCCTATTTATGCACGTTACGGCTATTCGGATTCAAGTGATGCAACTTCAGCCCTAACTGCAATGACCGGTAGCTACCAACACGTAACAACCGTTAGCGCAAACCGCCCTTCTACCGATATATATCCCTTAGGTACATTTGCACAAGATTGGGAATACGTAGCAGGCTCTGGTGATTTAGATGAATGTAATGGCCGCGTTGGCGTAACACCTGAGTTTCCCGATGGGATATACCACTATTACGCAACAGACACTTACCCGTTTTTTCAACGCTGCGTTAAAGGCGAAGTTTAGTTAGGAGTAAGCTATGCCTTATATAAAATCACATCTGCTAAGTATGACTACCTTGGGTTTGTTGATTATGCCAAATTTAGCAAACGCGCATTTAATGGTTGCAGATCACGGCACGCTAAACTTTGTTGATAATAACGTGTTTATTGTACTTTCAATCCCTATGTCGGCTTTTAAAGGGGTTGATGAAAATAAAGATGGCAAAATATCAATAGTTGAGTTTAATGCTCATAAAAAACAAATAAGTAAGCGAGTTAAAAAGAACGTTTATTTAGCAGATCATCAGTATAAATTTACTATTGACGGACTTTTGCTAAACCCAGAAGCGTCGCATACACATAAAAGCGACAATATAGACCAAGTAACCATTACTGGGCGCTACTCTTTACCAAGTAAACTAACCAAAGTTAACTTTAACGTTAAGCTATTTAGTAACAATGAGCACAAGCAGCATTATCAAATAACAGCGACGAATAAAACGCAAAAACTTACTCATCAATTTGAGCTAACACCAACGTCGCCCTTTAGTAAGGTGTTTTAATAATTAGTAATACTTACCTAATAATTAAGTGACAAAGAGTACAAGTTAAACAAACTTATGCTCTTTTTTTATCTTTGTCTTTTCATTCAGCACTCTTAATTTAAGTACTTTCTATAAAGATACAAGCTTAGGATTTTTAGGAAAGTAATGCTCTTCTTGCTGCTCACATAAACTAAACTCACGGGTGTTTTTATATGGGAGTTTCATAAAGCCCGCAACACCAACGTCCGTAATATTTACCGCGTATTGCATTAGTTTATTTAGCAAACGTTTAAACTCAACCTCTTTGCTCGAATCGAGTAAGCGGTAGTAATGGTGAATCTTCATTCTATCAGGCAGTGCTTCAAAAATAATACACCCCGTATGATGAATTTGGTTAAGCTCAAATACGCACTTAATAACTTTTTTAGGTAGCTGTAGTTGCTCATCAGGGTCTTTACCGTCTTCAAAGTATGAATGCGGGCGGGTTATGTCGTTTGCTTTCATGCTTACAACTTCGTATTCAAGCTCTGGTAGGCTATCAAACTTAAATGCACCGGTGCCATCTCGCTCTAACTGAATAGTTTTACGGGCATCAAACAAACAACACTTAAATAACCCTTTTTGATTAATCGCTTGCGCAAGCATCACCGTGTTATTAATCGCATCACTAAACGCATCACCCAATGATTCGTCATGCATAATTAAAGACGATTCAACAAACATCGACTCATCCTTCCAATGAAAACTAAGCCCACCAACAACAGGGTACTTAGCTAATCGGCTTATTGATGCTAAAAATGCTTTTTCGTTATCGCCTGTATCAAACAAAAACTCTTTATAATAACGGTCAAGTTGCGCGTCGTTTATATCTAGTAATTGCTGATTATGATCGGCCTGGCGTAAAAACTGTTTTCGTGAACTATATACCACCGTGTCGGGCTGCTCGGCCTTGCCATACCAAAAAGGGATATCTGCTTTTTTTTGTTTTTTATCAAGCTCAGGTAAATACGCTTTAGCCATAGTTGTAATGTTACGCATAAAGTAATCACCGGCACCATCACGTTGTGCCTTACTTTTAGATAGCATGCCATCAATCACTTTAGCCAGTTCTTTTGGGAGCCCTAAGCTGCTTGCAGGGATGGCTTGCGCACCAAAGCGACACGACTGCGCCGACGCTAGCGCATACAACGTAGCGGCTACACCTTGTTCGTCAAATCGTGGGGATGATTGCTCCCCCGACATTTGTGCTTCACCAATAAAGTACACATCGCCCATACGCGCATTAGTTGTACTTAAATCGCCCGACATTAAATCCATAAAGTTACTGGCAACAGGATTACCGTCACTATCGAGCTGTGCATACACAGAGCTGCCCCAATCCACTAACGAAAGCGCGTCAGTGTTTGCATCCCAAACAAGGTTTGAAGGTTTTATATCGCCATGCACTATAGGTTGTGGGCTAACGCCATTTTTGTGGCTGCGTAAATCAATTAATACATTACGTAACCTAACAGCTAGCGCCATTATTTGCGCGGCACTAAAGCGCCCTGTTTTAAGCGATACTTTTTCCAGATCCTCTCCAATGGCGCGAGCCATCATTAAAATCCCTTGTTTTTTAATTCGCTCAAACGCATAAAAGGTAGGCACTAACGGGTTATTAATTTGCGAAAGCATATACGCTTCGTCTTCTAGGCGGTCACGTACACTTTGGGCAAGCGTAATACGCGAAAACTTAAATACCCAAGGTAAGCCGTTATCGTCATCACCTGCAAATACAAAACCAAAAGCTCCTGAACCAATCATTTCAACGTTTTTGTAGCCCAGCAGTGTTAACTGCTTAATACAAATATTAAGCCACTGGCGGTGTTTTTTAGCATCGCGGTGCGAAAGCAAATAAACAGATTGCTCTTCGTTGATATAAAAATTGCGGATTTCTTTGGCTTTCAATACAGGTACTCAAACTTATAAAACTAACCAATTATTAGTTTTATGTAATGAGATTACAATAGGTTAAATAAGAGTTTTGAAATCGTGGAATAAAACAGCGCTAAAGTAGCGCCATAGCAGTAAATTTAAGTGTAAACGTTAAAGCTCAAAGTAAGCTTTTACAATGCACTGTATATAAATACAGTGCATTGCTTTTTGCTAACTTTCAATAACACGAAGCTGCTTAAGTGATGACACAGCTATGTGCGTTTGATAATAATATTTATTAGTAGCTCTACCACGGCTCATAAAATCGATAGTTACTCGTTTAGCTTCGCCTGTTACTTCTATTGTTTTATCAATAAAAAAGGTGTCTGCTGGTTGCCCGTATTTACTTTGAAGCTCTGCTACCACATTAGGCTGTATTGATACCGTAATTGAACGCCTGTCACGATAATCAGTTTCTGTATTTAAATACAACCAACTCCCCTGAACTCCCGCCGCTTTAATATGAAACTGGTAAGTGCCAGCAACCCCCTTTGGTGCACTTTGCTCAGTTAAAGCGATAAGGTTCATATTTGCAGCCGTACTTTGGCTCATTTCAATTTTATGGGGAACAGAACTACATGCACTAAGCGTTAGCACACTTAGTAAGGCTAGATATTTCAAGACACAATTTCCTTGTTTCTTACACCAATTCGCATAATTAAGTAATCTATTTTGAGACAAGAAAATCGTGTCGATAACAAAGCAAAATTTCGTTATTGAGTTGTTCTATATCAAAAATTTTTAATGCAGTTAGCGATTTAATCCCTTAAATTGATTAACTATTATTGCGAATTGGTATTATGCATTATTAAAAATATGTAGCGTTAATGATACCACTATATGCAGCCATGTTTCTATAATCAATCCAAACAATTAGTTAGCGGGTATTAAGGTGCATTGCGCTGAGAAGGATCTGTTTTAAAGCTTTTTAGCAAACTTTGTGGGTCAACCACCTCGGTATGTTCTTTAGCAGCCTGCGCCCACCATATTAGTTGGCCAAACGTACGTGAGAAATAATTAAACCACGATGATTGACTCTCTCCTGCAACAGGTTTGCCATCCTCACTAAACACATCTTGCGCTTTTGGCACGTGGATCATAGCCGATACCGGCAAACAGCCAAGTTCAGATAAAAAAGTACGCATGCTAATGGCCGCTCTTACGCCCCCCCACTGTCCTGCTGAGTAAGTTACTATTGCACTTGGTTTATACGAAAATAGTGAGCTACCAAAATGATTAAGTAAGTCAGCGAGGGCTGGACTCATGCTGTGATTGTACTCAGGGCTAATCATTATATAACCATCTGCGGCTTTAATTTTATCAGCTAATAGAGTGAGCTCTGTAGGTGCATTACTATTAGCGTATGCAAAATGTGGTTTAAATACGTTTTCGCTAGGAAAATCCAACGCATCAATTAGCTCAAACTCATGATCGCCAAAATGCTCTGTTAAGCATTCTATACAAGCCCTAGAAACCCTTAAACCTAAGCGAGCTGGCTTTGGTGGTGTACTATCGCGTACTGTGCCTAAAAATACTAAAAACTTCATATGTAATTCTCAACTGTGTTTAAACGATAGCTAAACACTAACATTTTTTAGTTATTGTGTATTACACATACGCATGGTTTATTGATTCAAAACATACGAATAATTTAAAAGCTGTAAACTCACCCTCGAAAAGTAAACACGCCCTAGTATTGATAACTTAGCCCTACACCACCCCAAAATATATTTCGAAGTGTCTCGTCACCTACAAAGCGTTTTTCATCTTTATTAACTGCAATGCTATAGCTTGTATATGTGTATAAGGCTAACTGATTAAAAAGCTGATACGACAAGTTTGCAGTAAACTTAACGTTGTTTACTCCGTTGTGCCCATCACTAACATACCCCGCGTTAAACCCCACGCCTGATTGAATATCTACTGATAATAAATCGTTAATATAAAAATCTTTTTTTACTGCCAACTCCAAAAATGTACCGCTGGCATCAAATGAATGATAAACACTACTTAACAACTGAATATCGTCTGCATAGAGATAAGCAAAGTCGAGGCTTAGCTCATTATCGTGAGCATCAATGCCATCTTCGCGAGCTTTAATATAGTTATAACCTACATACATCTCTACTCGCTCAGATAAGTGAGCGGTATAAATGGCATTTAAATTAAGCTCTGAATAATCACTACTAATACCTTTTGCGGCCCAAGGGATCACCGCAAAGTTTTTATAATTAAACTCAGTAGCAATTGATGCAATACCATTACCGGCAAGGTTATCCCGACCTTCGGTTACATATCGGCTTTCCCATAATGGGTGAATATGTAAATCAAACTCTTTATTTTTGTAATTTACGTCAGTATTGGTATGCTTAATATTTCCGCCTACGCCCACTTCAAGCTCTTGATAGTGCTCTTGTGTTTTTGCTTGTGCGTAAGCTGTATTTACTCCCGCTAGAGTCGTAATAACAAATACATATTTTAAATAGTGAGTCATTTATTAAGTCCAAAACCATCATAAATGGTAAAAAGTGGCGCATAGTATTGTTATAAAACGTGTTAGCGCAATAAATGGATGCATATATATTGTTTTATTTATTAGATTTGAAGTATTTACTAAGTATTACCCATAAACTACAAGTTGCAATTAGCTCGGATTTCAACCAACAAACCAAAGCTATATACGCACCGAGCAATGCTCTAGCAGGTACTTAATTTAATAGTTCAGATGATAGTTATAGTACTCACGGTGAGGTGTTCCCTATTGCAAAAACAGGAAAAGTATAAGTAGGAAGTGTAAAAAAGTGCGGTAAAGGGGAAAACTATAAGCAGCAATAACTCATTAAGCTGCTTATTATTCTTAAAATTATTAACCTAATTTGTTGGCCAGTTTAGTGATTTAAATAAGCCATAACGGCAATGAGTGCAACATAAAAACAAAAACCGAGTAAGAAGATTAAGTCGACTCTTCTAGCTTTACTCGCTTTATAAGATGCAAAATCCTTAAACTCGCTTTTATACTGCCCCAACGTTACCACTTTTAATAGCAGCCAACCGGTCGAGTAAAATAAAAAACTCAAACCAGTTTCAACAATTAGCCAAATAAAAATCTCAAATGCAATACTCATAAACTATGTCCATTAGTTTGGAATGCAAAAACTATATCAGCTATGTGTTTAAAATACAGCCAGCTAAGTTAATTAAGGTGTAACAGTAAATTTCGTTAAACCTATTAACTGACCTGATTCGGTGACTACTTTTACTTGCCACTTACCAACAGAGTCTTTAGGAAAGTTTACTTTGTGTGTCCACGCTCTATAACCTAGCTCTCTCCCGCCGTTTATATTTAACGTGATCCGATCAACTTCTTTTTTATTATGAAGCCACACATGAAATATTTTTTCATTTAAGCCTCTTGGTGCTTTAACAGCGGTCCAACTATATAAACCTTGATGGTGCAGTGTATAAGAGTCTAACTGTTTAATACTCCCTACTGGCTTTTTATGCTGTAAATCAACTTCATGAGCTAACGTAATATCGGTTAATCGCAGCGCAGCAGGAGGCACATAGCTCCTTAATTGCCACACAGCAGTGCTCAAAGCACATAAAATCAATACAAGAATAGGAAAACGCCACCAGCGTGCATTAGGCATTAAATTGTTTAAACTCGGTAGAGTAACCACTACAGCCGTTACAAGAGCTGCGGCTAAACTTTGGCTTGTTGTAAGGTTTAACAAAATAGGTAATGTAACGAGTAAAACAACGAATAAAGCAAAGTTATGAAACACACTAAATAACGTACGGTTTCTAGCAAGTTTTTTGTAATAAAAGGGGTCTATAACCGATATAACCGCACACAAAACAATGAGGGAGGTAAAAATTGCTTGAGGATGATCCCACTGTGTAACCGCTAAAAAAAACGGCAAAGCAAAAAATAGACTTTCTTGTTGCACCATTTGCAGAGCAAAACGCATTACATTAGGAGATACTGCCACACCAAACTTTTCTTCTACTTTGTCACGTAACCAATTATCAATAATTAGCCACAACCAACTAATAAGCAAAAATATCGCAATAATTTGCGAAAAAGACTCTTTTCTATCTACAAGTGCAAAGCTAGCAACGCCCGACAAAAATGCCAACACAGCCAACAATCCAGGTCGCTTTTGCATCGCGCTTATAAATTTAGCGATTATATTTTTACAGTAATCCATGTATGAGTGTTTCCGTACGGGTATGTACTTTATTATTTTTGTTCAGAGTACGATTAGTTTAACCAAGTTTAAATGAACAACAGATAGACGGATGGATTTAAACGCGTCAGTTAACAGTAAACCATTTTAATTAAATAAAAGCCCGGCATAGCGCGTCATTGGTACGTTTATTAATTTTTGTAACGCGTGAGCCTTAGCAAGTAATTCATCCTCACTAAGTGCAGGTATTGTATTGTTAAAAGCAAAAACAATTTTATTACCGCCTTCAATAATCAAACTAAGAATCTTTCCTGCAAATTCTTTCTCAAGAAGTTGATCGAACGCTTCCCTCTGCCCAACTTTGGTATGGCAAATATTAAGTACTAAAACACCATCAAAAGTGAGCGCATTTTTACAATCGCGTAAGTAGGATGATTGCACCTGATCTGATTCCATCCCTTCTGAGCTATATAAATCAGAAAAAATAACGTCCGTTTTTATCTGCGTGTTTTTCATGTAGTTTGCCGCATCATCAATATGAATAAACAAACGTTCTGATACAGGGACTTCAAAATATTTTATAGCCATATCAGCAACGGCTTTACGGTATTCAACAGTATGTATAGTCAGTGCAGGAAACGCATGATAAAGACTTTTTGCGATAGAGCCCGCCCCAAGTCCCATTATCATCGCGGTTTTTAAGTGCGGTATAAAAAAAAGCGCAGCCATCATAGCTTGCGTATAAGCTAAGCTTAACCCGTTAATATTATTTAATTTAATACAGCTTTGATAAATTTTTCCGTCAAAGCTGAGAATAAGATTCTTTTTTGTTTGATATACATAAACTGGGCCATGCTCATCAATAGTTGATGCAATACAAGTGCCTTTGATATCCACGAATACTCAATAGGTGAGGTGATGAAAAACGAGTATAACTTAGTTAACGCACTGGCATTGCCATTAATATGATTTATAGCCTTTTATTAATTTACAAGCATTTATATACGTACTCAGAAAAGTCGGTTTATCTTTTGAGATTAGATTAGCTAAGGTATCTACTTATATAGCTAGATGGAACTTACCCGTGACGACATTTATTATAAACAGCGACGCAATATGCTAAAAACAAACTAATACACTGATATAGCTACAAAAAAACTATTTGAATATTCCTCATGTTCAACATGAATAAAGTACACATCAACGACAAGGAAGTCTAAACGGCTAAACATCCATCTTTTATTTTTACCGATTTATGCTTTTTTTTCGTCAATTACTACGTAATCGCATCTAACAATAATGTGTAATGAATATGACTCATGTTTTATGTGAAATTAAACCGTTTTTCTTCATATGCCAATCCACGTATAAATTACTCATCCCTTAGCGCTAAACACTATTACTAACAACTTAAAGCCGCTGAATACCTAAACCAGCTAAGCCAGCTAAGTAAGTTGCAAGGCTAATAGAGCGCAGAGCATCAATCAGGTTTAAATTATAAAATTGGATATAAACACGATGAAAAAAGATTTTACATTTAATATTAAGAGCGTTTCACTCGACGAAAATTATCATCCATCAACTAATACGCGTATCACAACCAACTTTGCTAATTTAGCCAGAGGTGAATACCGCAAAGCAAACTTGCGTAACGCCTTAAACATGATTAACAACCGTTTTAATGCCCTAGCCCACTGGGATAACACCACAGGTGAGCGTTATGCTGTTGAGCTTGAAATTGTCTCTGTTGAGATAGGTATTGAAGACGGCGGCGAAAGCTTCCCCTCTATCGAAATATTAAAAACAAATATTGTTGATCATAAAACTAATAAGCGCATTGAAGGCATTGTAGGAAACAACTTTTCATCGTATGTACGCGACTACGACTTTAGCGTACTCCTACAAGAGCACAATAAAGGCAAGCCTCAATTTAGTATTCCTGATGACTTTGGGGTTTTACATGGCAAGCTATTTCAGTCATTCGTAAACTCGGATACATACAAACAAAACTTTAAAAAACCGCCGGTTATATGCCTAAGTGTGTCAGATAACAAAACCTATAACCGCACCGAAAACCAACACCCGGTACTTGGCGTTGAATACGAACCAAATGAATCGTCTTTAACTGAGCAATACTTCAAAAAAATGGGCTTACAGGTACGTTATTTTATGCCACAAAATAGCGCCGCGCCTTTAGCATTGTTCTTCTTTGGTGATTTACTTAATGATTACAGCAATCTTGAGCTTATAAGCACCATTAGTACGATGGAAACGTTTCAAAAAATCTACAGACCAGAGATTTATAATGCAAACGCAACAGCGGGTAAATCATATAAACCAAACTTAAAAAACTTGGATCACTCACTAACGCAAATTGTGTATGACCGAGAAGAGCGCGGCAAGTTAGCGAATGAGCAAGGCAAGTTTGCACAAGAGCATTTTATCAAGCCGTACCAAACGGTTCTTGAGCAATTCTCTACTCGCTATCTGTCATAACAACTAATAGTAACAACCAGTAATAACGCGCTTAACGCTACATTTAATAATTAACTAAAATATACGGCATTATTTATTATGAAAAAATTACTACCTACTTCTACCGCTGGCAGTTTACCTAAGCCGTTATGGCTTGCAGAGCCAGAAACACTTTGGTCACCTTGGAAATTACAAGGTGATGAATTAACCCAAGGCAAACACGACGCCCTACGCTTGTCATTATTCGACCAACAACAAGCAGGTATTGATATTGTTAGCGATGGTGAGCAAACAAGGCAGCATTTTGTAACTACATTTATAGAGCACCTAAACGGTGTTGACTTTGAAAAACGTAAAACAGTAAAAATTCGTGACCGATACGACGCAAGTGTACCTACAGTTGTTAGCCCTGTTAGCCGTCAAAAGTCTGTGTTTGTTGAAGACGCTAAATTTTTACGCAAGCAAACCAAACAACCAATAAAATGGGCATTGCCAGGCCCAATGACAATGATCGACACGCTTTACGATGACCATTATAAAAGCCGCGAAAAACTAGCGTGGGAATTTGCCATCATTCTTAATCAAGAAGCAAAAGAATTAGAAGCCGCAGGCGTTGATATCATCCAATTTGATGAGCCCGCGTTTAACGTATTTTTTGATGAAGTGAACGACTGGGGAATCGCCTGTTTAGAGCGAGCAATTGAAGGGCTTAAATGCGAAACCGCAGTGCATATTTGCTATGGCTACGGCATTAAAGCAAATACAGATTGGAAAAAAACACTAGGAAGCGAATGGCGACAGTACGAAGAAGCATTCCCTAAGCTTCAGCAATCTAATATCGATATTATCTCACTAGAGTGCCATAACTCGCATGTACCAATGGATTTACTAGAACTCATTCGCGGTAAAAAAGTAATGGTAGGCGCAATTGATGTAGCAAATCATACTATCGAAACGCCAGAAGAAGTAGCTAATACGCTGCGTAAAGCACTGCAATTCGTAGATGCCGACAAACTCTACCCGTGTACAAACTGCGGCATGGCTCCACTACCTCACCATATAGCTAACGGCAAATTAAATGCCTTGAGCGCTGGGGCTGAAATTATAAGAAAAGAATTATTAGAAAAGAACTAGAAAAGTAGCTTTAAAATACAAATTGTAAACAATAACAACTGTCGCACCATGCCATAGTAAAATCCATAAACATGGTGCGATAGCTAAAACCGGCTAAAGAACAAGTTTAGGTTAGTTATTTAATTTTTTTTATTAAAAAGCTCTAACCTATTTTTTGAAAAATCGATAACTGCTTGGTATTGAGTAAAAAAAGGAGAGCCTAACAAGCCATGTACTCCCTTTTCACCACCCGCCACCTGTACATGGTCAAGATTAAGTGACACAAAGCCTGGACTTTCAAGCAAGGCACTACCAAACTCAATTGAATCAACTTCTATATCTCCCATAGCGTGATCCGAAGTGCCCAAGCCTGCTGCATTCTCAATATTTAGTGTCTCTTCAATGCCTAACTCACTTAGGCATCCCCTGTCTAAAACAGATGTTCCAGCGCCAGTATCTAAAATAAAACGTAACAATTTACCGTTAATTTTAGCTTCAACAATTTGGTGGCCTGTTTCTGATATTTCAAACTCAATTACAGTTTTGCCTTCAGATAAATTCATATACGTTCCTTGTTAGATTGTATTTAGGTGTTGGAAAACGAATACACCCTACTATGAATCTACTTATTTAGCGGCCTTAAAACGCCACTATTAAAATTTGCAATTAATAGCTAAATTTTACTAGTCGCCCACCTCAGGGCGTTTTGTTATATGTACATTAATTCAAGTCTATTTCAGGGTGTTCTTTAATCCCGTACATTTTTTCCATTATTTTTAAGTAAAAATCTAAAGAGGGCATATTCATTTCTTCACGCCGTTTATCTACATTAGTTTCATCTTCTATAGGGCTAAACACAACTTTACCTTCACTCACGTCAGCTTGAGTACCATAGATTTGTTTCTTTCCTTGTGCAATAAGAACTCTATCAGTTAAAAGAGCAACTTGTTGTCCGCTAACACCTTCGCCATTCAAATATGATTGCTTTAAATATGGAAGCATTTTTACTTTAAATGCAACATCAGGTGAATGCTGGATGACTAAAAATGCTGCTCCAACTCCTTTAACTCCGACTAAATCCCTTGTTACCCAATGATGCTTTTTAATGATAGCTTTAAGTTTTCCTGTATTACTTTCATCTATTTTCATCATTTGTTCTAGGAGTGCTTTAGGCGGGTTTTGCCACCCAGCTTCTCCTATTTCGTTTCGAATATGTTGATCTTCAATTTCCATTTCAATTAGTTCTTTTTGCAGAGGAAGGTTAATTTCAGCAAAAGAATAAAAAGGTATTATCAACTGTAAAAATAATAGGTAACGCATCAACTGAACTCTCCTTGTACATATAACGAGCCTGTAGATTAACTCGTTTTTTATTTATTTTTATTGATAAACAAACCATAGCTGAGTTCCTATTTTGGTTCAATCGATTACTGTATTTTTACGCAGAATATAAAGTGGGAATTTGGTGTTGTTTTAATTGGCGTTTTGGACGGGATTACTGGTGTTTGAGTGGCTTTTATTTAGGTTAAAAGGGCTTCCCCTTCTTAATGCATCGTGTTTTGCAGCTTTTCTATATTATGAACAAGACAATACAGTTGCCATTGCGCATTCACTTTCTCCTAACTCCGCAAGTTCAATTTGTTTAGCTCTTTATCCACAGTTATACTACCGAACGACATTCCAATACAATCAAGTCGTTTATAGGTGTTAACTAAATACACTTTAGTATTTAACTTATGTACTATTTTTCAAGAATTTTATTTTTTATTTCGTCGCTAATTGGAGCTGCTTTTATTAGCTGCTCTAATTTTTTTGAGTCTTGCATTTCACTATATAACCAATACGCAGTTGAAAAGGTTGCTGTAAGTACTGAGGCCAAGAGTGCAGCGGTGAGACTTTCCAAAACGGATGCTCTAAAAGGCTTTTTAATCTGCTTTAAAACTGCATCATCTTTTAAAGCTTCTTTATAAGACGTCAAATCTTCAGAAAGTGTAAGGTTTATGAAGTTATTGACAACTAATTCGGCTTCATTCCTAAAACGTTTAATTGATTCCGAGCGCGCCGATGGGACATGGAAGAATTTTTGGATTTCATCTTTTGTTGGGTAGTCAGTATTTTGGGTTTTAAAATGCTTAACCCAAGCTACTTTTTCTTGCTTGTAAAGTGAATATGCAACTTTACCCACAAAATCATTTTCATCTTCGATCATGTCATCAAAAATATTGTGCTTCCACATATTAACTATCCAATTGTATTAGATTTTTTATATGCTTTATTTATTTCTGAAGCAGAGTAAGTACGAGAAGCTATCTTAGACTTAATACTTTTTGGTAAGTCATATGAGGAAACCTCTTTCTTATTTATCATAGCTGACCTACAAACCTGACAGCCACCTTAATCGAACAAACAAAACTGTGCCACTAAATTTGCCAATCAGGTTCAAAATTTATCTTTGATTGCTGGGTCACTTTCATTTCATCTAATAAATAAGTCATTAGCACGCTAAAACCTGAATTACACGCATGAAAATAACTGCAAGGTAGCAGTTTTAACTTTTACCAAATGGTTTTTAATTTATGCGAGTAACTTTTCGCAGTTGCTAATATTTGATCGCCGTTTCCGCTTTAAGTTTTCACAGTAACTTGTTTGTGAAGTGGGCCTGCCTACTGCACCATGAAATACGCGCGTAAATTGCGTAGTCAGTTTTAGCCAGTTCTCTGGGGATATATTAAGCCTTTCTAACAAAGGAAGGTTCATATTATCAATATGCCCACGCTTATCCTCTCGTATTATTCGCCCTGTTAGCTCAACAAGTTCAAGGTACGATTTAAGCTCAA